>JAGNMT010000197.1 GCA_017991025.1 Verrucomicrobiales bacterium | reverse complement strand
AGATCGTACTGTTCGACCGCAGCTGGTATAACCGCGCCGGAGTGGAGCGGGTCATGGGATTTTGCACAAACGAGGAATACAAGGAATTCTTCCGTTCCGTTCCTCAGTTCGAACGCATGCTCGTCCACTCAGGAATCCGTCTCGTCAAATACTGGTTTTCGATTCAGGATGAGGAGCAGAGGTTCCGATTCGCTGCCCGTATCCACGACCCGCTGAAACGCTGGAAACTCAGCCCCATGGATCTGGAGTCACGCCGCCGATGGGAGGACTACACGAAAGCGAAGGAGGTCATGCTCAAAAAGACCCACATCCCCGAGGCTCCCTGGTGGGTCGTCCCGGCCGACAACAAAAAGAAAGCCCGTCTCAACTGCATCAATCATTTCCTTTCTCAGATTCCCTATGAAGAAATCGAGCTGGAAACAGTGGAACTACCGCCGAGGAACCATTATCCCGACTACCACCGCAATCCAGTTCCGGATGATCTGATCGTGCCGCAGTTATTTTGATCATTCCCGGGCTCCGGAAACTGAAACCCCGTTCGGTCACTCATGGATGCGCCGGAAACCCTATACGGCTCGGATAAACAAGGCCTGGTCTGGGGATATGTTTTCACTCCCGGCGAGTCCGCCCGGCAGATCGACTGCGCCGGAGCCGTCGATCTCCTCGCGATGGGAGAGGCAGACGAAAAGAATTATTTTGTGTGGCTCCACTTTTCTCTCTCCAACACTTCGACCGTTCCCTGGCTAAAACTCCACCTCACCCCTCCCGATGTGTTCTTCGACGAGATTCACGAGACCGTCGAACCCTCTCCATTCCCGACATTCCGGTGGGGCGGGTGCAATCGGTGCGAAGCGCAACCGAAGGTAGCCGGAATGGAATGAAGGCAAATGGACAATCGAGAGAATCGAATCGGAACGAAGTGTAGATAGACGAAGGCAAATGGGTGCCGCAAGGCAAGCGAATCGAAGCGTATTGAAGATAGACAATCGGAGCGTAGCGAACATAGGTGCCCGAAGGGCAAGCGAAGCGTCCAAAACGAAGTGAAGTCAACCGTCCAAAGCGCAGTAAAGTCAAAAGGGCTGAAAAAGCAATTCAATCAATCAGAATGCGCCGGATCTCCTCGATCCCTCTGTCGGTATGATGAACGGTGTGTTGCGATGGTTTCACGACCAGCTCGGAGGCGACTCCTTCGATATGGGCGCTGGTATACGGGATGACGCCATCTCCGGTCTCCTCGAACGGTACCTCCGGGCCCCGCTTGATTCCGATAAGCGAATGATAGGTCACGGCAGGGTTCAGCGGCTTGTTGAGGAACTCTGCCGTGGTCCATGCCTCGCCGCTGAGCTGGTCGATCGAGGTGCGGCTGTCTCTCGCAAACTCCAGACCGGCTGGTGTCAGGGCGTGGGCGCTCTTGGTGATAATTTCAGTGGAGAGCAAAAGAAGCTGCGTCGGCACCTGGATGAGATCTCCCACGAGCTTCGCGGCGGGATGCTCGACGATCTTGCTGCCTCGGTGCGGCGTCGCGCAGAACAGGACCCGCCGGATCTCCGGGATGGGTTGAAAATAGATCATGTTGCGGAGCGTCTCCCGGTCATCCGACGAGACATCCAACTCGCCGATAGGAACCCGGAAGAGTCGATTCCATTCCTTGTCGCCGCTGGAGAGAGTCATGGCCTTCGAGAGGAGCCCCCCCATGCTGTGCCCCACGACGGTGATCCGGGAGGTGGCGGCTCCGCGCCCTCGGCGGAACGCGAGCATCTCACGGATGGCTTCGCGGTACTCGGCGGCCATGTAGGGAATGGGTGCGCCGGTGGGATACCCGAAGGTCCAGAACTCGTACCGATCCCGGATGGCCTCGTCGCCGTAGAGACGATTCAGGACTTCGTTCCAAGTCGATGGACTCGAGTTGATGCCGTGTATGAAGATGATGGGCTCTTTGTCAGGGTGGAATGGCGTGACGCGGTAGAGTCCGATGCGGTCGGCGTATTCCTCGAAACGGAGGAGGGCACCAACGCTCTTGAACTGGAATTGCCGGTCCTGGAAGTCGCGCGCGAAGGCCGCGGTGTAATTCGCCGCGAGGGGGAACTCCGTCCCGGCGAAGGAGATGGTCCCCCGGGAGCCCGTGTCGATGAGATCGAGCACGGGGGCGTCGGGTCGGTCAAGGTTCAGAAGGGCGGTGACGGGTGTCCAGATACCGGTCTCGGGGATCATCGGATCGGACTCGGTCTTAGGTTGACGGATGATCAAGGATGCGCCGACTCCCGCCACCACGGACTCGGACCGCAGTCCCCGGCGCACTTTCACGAAGTCGGCGGGCACCATCTCCTCGGCCAGGTCGAGGTCGGAGAGGTTGATGGAATTGAGGCGCAAGCGAACCTCGCCGTTGGTCGTTTTGATTAAAGTGACGTGCCCTTCATTGCTGGCCCAACGGTCGGCGATCTGGGCGACGGAGTTGCGGACGGCGGTGTTGTAGGCGGCAAGATCGGCCGCGCTCGGCGCGCGGCCTTGCTTCAGATCCACCCAGGTCCGGGTGACTTCACCGAGTGGAATGGGGCCGCGGCTGGAGGTATCCCACTCCTCCCTCACCTTGACCCTGAGGGAACAGGACATGAGGAGAAGCAGCGCGACGCTTGTCCCAGCCATCGACCTCCATTGACGTATCATCCTCATTTCCTCTCCTGACACTGTGCTAACGTCGTCCAAACGCGGACCTTAGACCGCTATCGTCGGCACGGTCCAGATCAATCTTGTGATTTTTCCGGAACGTTGATCTTGTTGTGATGCATGAGGCGCTGCCGCCCCCCTCTATCGCCGGCCTTGCGGTGAGGCGGGTGCAATCGGAGCGAAGCGAACACGCGAAGAGGGTAGACGGCGCGAAGCAAAGTCAACATGGACGGAACGCAGTGAAGTCAAAAGGGTTGGAAACGCAAATGCCTATCAGTCAGTAATGCCTATCAGTTCAGTAAAATCCTGCGCAGATCCTTTGACCAATAAAGGGCGAGGCACAGGGTTGCCACCAGGGAGATTATCCCGATGATACCCAATTGCATTCGTGAGGAAATTCCCAGATCGATCATCAGCCAGACCAGCAGGCTGCTGCCCAGGCCCCCGACGAGACTGTCGAGAAGATGAGCCCCGGCGAGAATCCGGGCGCGTTCTCCAGATGCCGCCCGGTCTTGCACGTAGGCTGCAAGTGGTACCAGGAATACACCGCCGCTGATTCCGACCAGGCCGAGAGCCACATAGGGCAGAAAATGGTGGTCAGGCAATAACCAGGCGAGGAAAAGACCGATCGCAATTCCCAGTCCTGCGATTGGAACCACGCCCAGCTCGATTCGCCTCCGACAAAGGTGGCCGCCGAGCAATCCCCCAATGATGACGCCGACACCGATCAGGGCTGACATGATAGAGACCTCTCCCGCAGCCGCACCATCGTTTCCGTGAAATTTGTCCTTGCCCAGACCTACCACAATGGTCCCCACTGCATAACTCATAAACCAGAAAAATACCATCGCGGAGACGGCAGTTCCAACGGCTTTCTCTTTAAAAACCAGGCCGAGGTCATTGAGGTGTTGCCACCACATCCGCAAGTGATAGCGAATTTCCGGATGTTTTGGCGTCCTGATGATTAGTAAGGAAGCGAGGATTTGAATCACATTGAGAGCGACGCAAAAATACACTGGATAGATCGCAGCATCCCAGGCATCCCAGCCGGAGTCCCGCAATCGTTTGTAGAGCTAGCCGCCCGCCCCGATGCCGCCGAGAATGCCCGCCATCATTGCCATCTGGAGCAATCCGTTGACTTTTCCGAGGCCATTTGAGCCTACCAGATCTTTCATGATTCCTGACCGGGCCGGACTGAGGAGGGCCGCCTGGGTGGCCAGCCCGAAAAAAAAGGCCAGACAGAGCGACAGACTGTATTCCACTGATCTGGCTCCCAATGCCAGGGCAAATCCCAAGTAACAACCGCCCTGCGCCACCTGGGTCCAGAGAATGACATGGCGTTTGGAAAAGCGGTCGGACAGAAAGCCTGCCAACGGGCCGAAGATAACGTAGGGCACGGCGAAAACTATGCCAAGATAAACCTGCATTTTATCGCCCAGCTGAGTGCCCGAGGCCACTCCCAGGGCAACGCCGATGAGAAGAAGTTTGACCAGATTATCCCCGAAAGCATTGAGTGCCTGCACCCACAAGACTGCCGCAACAGAGCGCTCAGCTCCGGGTAGTTTGATATGTGTTTGGTTCGAGGATGTCATCCGACAGCCATAGCCGACCAACCGCAAAGGGGAAGTAGAAAAAGTGTCGCCAGAGGCTATCGAAATGTAACAAAATCGTCGGATTTATTCCGTTTCCTGTTCAGTGGACAGAATGTAAGCGATGCAAACGCGTGGTAGGCAGCAACTGCGTCTCTTGGCCAATTGCCTCAAGGCAGGTCGAAAACAAGAAGCCCTTCAAAGACGGCGATCTCTCGAGATGTTCCCTCAAGGTGAATTATTTGTAGCTTGATAGCGGGGTCTTCCTCGATTCCCGATTCTTTTGTTTATGTCCCACCCTCAAGACAATCCCACTGGCCCCCTACCCCGCCGTATCAAACTTGAAGTCGCCATTCTCGGAGGTGGGTTTGCCGGAGTCTACTGCGGCCAGAGGATCGCGAAAACCATCAAGCGGGCGGGGCTTGCGCCGGACCAGGCGATCATTGTTTCAGACCAGAATTACATGGTCTTTCAGCCCATGCTCGCCGAGGTCGCCGGAGCATCGATCGCCCCCCGCCATGTGGTGAACCCGATTCGACTCCTTTGCCGGGGAATCCAGGTGCTACGGGGGAAGGTTCTCCACATCGACCCGATCAAAAGAGAGGTGCGCGTCGACACGGGAAAATTCTCGGCCGGAGTGATCCTTGAATATCACCATCTTGTTCTTGGACTGGGTGCCGAGATCGATCTCAGCCGCGTCCCAGGGATGCCGGAGCACGCCTTCGTGATGCAAAATGTGGGTGACGCAATGATCCTCCGCGCCACCATCATTTCACGGATCGAAGAGGCCTACGCGGAGGAGCGCGAAAACGTTCGAAAGCGACTGCTAACCTTCGTTGTTGTAGGGGGAGGATACTCCGGTGTCGAAACCGCCGGTGAGATTCTCGATTTGCTCCATGAGTCAGCCCGCTACTACGGGGACCTCTCCAAAGACGACATGAGAGTCGTCCTTGTCCACAGCCGGGAACGCATCCTGCATACCCTCGGTGACTCACTCGGGGACTACGCCGCTAAGAAGCTCAGAGGCCGGGGACTCGAGATCCTCCTCGAAGAACGAGTCCGTGCCGTCACCTCGACACGGGTCTATCTCCAGTCCGGAAGAATCATTGAAACGGCATGTGTGATTTCGACCGTGGGCAACGCTCCGAACGCTGCCATCCGGGGGCTCTGTGATTCTTTTGGAATGGCGCACGAGTGGCACCGGCTCCAAACCGATGAGTTCATGCGGGTAAATGGTCAGGAAAACATCTGGGCAGCCGGCGACTGCGCCCTCATTCCCCTTGCCGGAAAGCCCGGCGAAAACTGTCCGCAGACGGCTCAGTTTGCGATGCGGCAGGGGGTTCGGGTGGCCGAAAATATCGGACTTCATCTGGAAAAGAAGTCCCTCAAACCATTCACCTTCAGGGGACTCGGCGAACTTGCCTCCATCGGTCACCAGACGGCCGTGGCAAGCATCATGGGAATGAAATTCTCCGGCTTCATCGCCTGGTTCATGTGGCGGTCCATCTACCTTTCCAAACTCCCGGGCATCGACCGCAAACTCCGCATCATGATCGACTGGTCGCTCGATCTCTTTTTTCCCCGCGATATCAACCTGCTGAGCCCCCGCTACACGAAGTTGCTTCAACAGGTCCACTTGGAGCCGGACGACATCCTCTTCAATCACGGTGAACCGGCCTTCTCTCTCTATGTCGTGCAAAGCGGCGAGATCGAGTTGCGCAATGAAAAGGGTGAAGTGGTCCGGACCATCGAGGAGGGGGATTTCTTCGGAGAGCGGGCCCTCGTCCACGGCGGCGGCTACCTTTACGATGCCGTCGCCCGTGGCCGCACCGAACTGGTTTCCCTCAGCGGTGAGGTGGCCCTGCCCTTTATTCAGAGCAGCCGACGCTTTCGACGCGTCCTCAGCAAAACGACCGCACAGGGGTCGGCTGAAGGTGAGATCGAGGCGGTGATGAAAAAACTCGCCCCTTCCGTCCTGACCCGCCCCGTGCACGAAGTGATGCGAACGGATCTCGTGACCCTCAAGACGACCCAGCCCCTGACAGAGGCACTCAATGTCTTCCGCGAGCGGCGCTTCAACATCTATCCTCTGATCGATGAGGAGGGAAAACTCACCGGTGCCCTCGCCCGGGAGGATGTCTTCGATTACCTGAAGCGGAAGGACGTGGCGAACGACACTCCGCTCAGTGCCATCGAATCAACCAACTTGCCCCAGTGCACTGGTAATTGCGAAGTACAGGAGGCCTTGGAAAAGATGATTCGCTGCGGCCGCTACAAATGTTTTGTCACCGATGCCGACGAGCGACTCATCGGCATCATCACGGTGATGGATCTGCTCGGGGCGGGCTTTGCCGAACCGGCGAGCTAATGCCCCAGGCAATCCGATCCAGCAGAAACTCGCGCAACTTCCCGATCGCGATCCTTTCCTGCTTCATCGAGTGCCGCTCGCGTATCGTTACGGTGTCTTTCAATTCCTCGCCATTTTCGCCAATCGTGTCGAAGTCGATCATGACACACCAGGGCGTTCCGATCTCCTCCTGACGACGGTAGCGGCGACCGATCGCGGCCGCTTCGTCGCAGAATACCATCATGAAGGGTGAGCGCATTTTCAGCTCTTCGCGCGCCTTGGCGACGAATTCGGGTTTGTTCTTCAGGAGCGGGAAAATACCGACTTTGATTGAACCGCCTCTATCC
>JAGNMT010000196.1 GCA_017991025.1 Verrucomicrobiales bacterium | reverse complement strand
GACATCTCCCACTTTTACGACACTCTGCGCCCAACCCCATTTCGGCGGCATCGCCCCGTATTGATCCTGCATCGAGACCATCCAATCCGCCTCGTGGGAGGTGCGATTCACCCGGAAGACCTGACCGAATCCACCGATAAAATAGACCGCATCCACCTCGACGAGAGGGACCCCGCGACTGCCGGGATGAGGCAGCGTCCCGGCCACCTCATGACTGAACTGCCATTTCTCGGTACCATCTTCGAGAGAAAGGCAGAGTAGTTTATCGCGTTCACCGGGATCACAATCCACCAGAAAGACCTCGCCACCCGCGATCGCCGCCCCGCCAAAACCCTCGTTCAAGTCTTTTTCCCAGAGAACCTGAGGCGCGTCCACTTTCCATGATGAGAGGTTCAGGCCGGTGGCAGAAGAGACTCCGGTACGGGCGGGTCCCTGGAACTGCGGCCAATCGTCGGCGGCAGCAATTCCAGTGAACGTAAAAAGCAGAAGAAGGGCGGTCGCGCGTTTCATGGCGCGCAAGGTGACCAATGCCGCCCTGCAACGCAAATCCGTGATTGTGGTAAAAGCAGCCCGCGAACGAGCGGCTCGTAACTCGAGCAACGCTATCGACGCTCAATAACTCCGGCGCATGTGGCTCGGAAGAATATTCAATTCCTCCCGATACTTCGCAACGGTGCGGCGGGCGATTTTAATGCCCCGCTTCTCCAGCTCTTCAACGAGACGCTTGTCGCTCAGCGGTTTCTTCGGATTTTCCCCCTGCACCATCTCACCGAGCGTCTGCTTCACACTGGTATTGCTGAGCGACTCACCGTCATCAGTTTCATAACCCGTAGTGAAAAAATATTTCATCTCAAAAACCCCGTGCGGAGTGGCCATATACTTGCCGGAAACCGCGCGGCTCACGGTCGTCTCATGCACACCCACCTTCTCCGCAATTTGAGCCATGTTCATCGGCTTCAACCGTGAAGGGCCGTGTTCGAGAAAACCCTCCTGTCGACTCACGATCTCGGTCGCAATAGACTGAATCGTCTGCTGGCGCTGATGAATACTCTTGATGAGAAATTTGCCCGCCCGGATCTTGTCACGAATGTAGGCCTTGGCCTCCCGTCCGCTCCCGCTCGCCATAAGATCTTTGTAGGCATTACTGATCCTCAGCCGGGGAATCTGCTCGCTGTTCATTGAGACCAGCCATTCGTCTCCTACGCGCTCCACCGTTACATCCGGCGTCACATAGGTATTGGTGTCCTCCCCGAATCGGCTTCCCGGTCTCGGATCCAGAGTCGCAATGAATTCCGCCGCCTTCGTAATCTGCTCAGGAGAGACACTGAGCTTCCTGGCAATCTGCGGATAGCGCTTTCTTGCGAGGTCATCGAGATGATGATCGATGATGCGATACTCCAGACTGTGATGTTTCCCGAGACGTTCCAGCTGGATTAGAAGACAATCCCTCAAGTCGAGAGCGCCGATGCCGACCGGATCAAAACTTTGTACGAGACCTTTCGCCGCTTCCAGATCCTCGATGGGTAGGCCCATATCAAAACAGAGATCCTCCAAATTCACCTGAAGAAATCCGTTCTCGCCAATGTTCCCGATCAGCATCGCCGCGATCTCCCGGATATTCTGCGGAACCTCGGCAAAACTGAGCTGATTCGTGAGATGGTCCTGAAGCGTGATTGGCTCCACAATGGAATCCATCACGAACTGATGTCTTTCTTCCGCATCGTCACGCTTCGGGGAGGAGACGCGGGACTGGGCCATATACTCCCGCCATTCCTCGTCGAGTTGGGATAACTCGGCAAACTCCCGGTCAAACTCATCATCCTCCGAGGTACTCGCCGTGTCCTCCAGAGAAATATCGATCGACTCCTCCTCCAGAGTGGGATTGATGACCAACTCCTGCTGCACCAGTTGCCGCAGTTCAAGGGTGGGAGTCTGCAACAGCAGCAGACTTTGCTGCATCTGGGGAGCGATCGACTGCTGCTGGAACAGCGACTGGGATTGATCGAACCGCTGTTCGGACATATTCGGGGCGATTCCGCCGGGGGTTGCTCCACGTTAGCACGATTCGATCCAAGCCATAGTAAAAAATTTCTAAATGCTCGATTATGCCACTTCATGCCCGGCACCTCACTCGATGTGGCCTCAAATAAAATGTCAGGTCATTAGAAATTAAATGTTTAGATTATTTGACAATTATGGAAATTATTATAAATTACAAATAATTACCTTTTGCTCATCGAGAACATCAACTCATGCACTCACGCTTAACTTCCCTGGTTCTTGCCCTTTGCCTGCCCTTAATCACAGGGGCACAGGAGCAACGTCTGCGCGGCATCCCGGTTGCGGCCAATCCCGCCGATTACTGGGAAAATCTGACTCCCGTGGAGTCGGCTTTGCCCGAGAAGGCCGAAGTCCGCATCGCCCCCTCTCAATCACCCTCATGGCAGACCCGTTACACTCTTGGGGCCGGCGATACGCTGAACCTTTCCGTTTACGACCGCGCCGATCTTGCCAGGGAGAATGTGCAAATCGCGCCCGACGGCACGATCAGCTACCTGCAGGCTATCGCCGTGAGAGCCAAAGGACTGACCCTCGATCAACTCCGCACCAAAATCGAAGAGCAGCTCGCCCAATACCAGAAGAACGTCAAAGTGATCATCACCCCCTCCGGTATCACCAGTAAAGAGTTCTCCATTATCGGCCGGGTCAAGAAACCGGGGAGCTTTACCCTCGACCGCCCGACTTCCGTACTCGAGGGAATCTCCCTAGCTGAAGGTATCCAGATCGGCAATGTCCGGGGTTCCGCATTCGAACTGGCGGACTTCGAACGATCCTTTGTCTCACGCAACGGCAAAAAACTCAGCGTTGATCTCGCCCGTCTCTACTATGAAGGGGACTTCAGCCAGAACGCCTATCTGGAGCCCAACGACTACATTTACGTCGCTTCAAATCTAGACAACGAGATCTACATCCTCGGCGAGGTGAGAGAGCCGGGACGCCGCAAGATGCCGGTCAAACTGACCCTGGCTCAGGCCATCGGTGAAGCAGGTGGATTTGCCGAGACCGCCTACCAGATCAAAGTCCTCCTGATTCGAGGAAGCATTCACCACCCCGAAACCCAGGTGGTAAACGTGAAGGATATTCTTCAAGGCAAGGTCAAAGACATCGCCCTGCAGAACCGTGACATCATCTTCGTGAGCAAACGCCCCTTTGAGTTAGCCGAAAGAGTCCTCGATACCGCCATCGGCACCTTCGTGCAGACCGTCACCGCCGAAGCGTTGAACCAGAACTACAACCCGATCCTCCTGGACAACTGATCCTGAACTCTCCCCACTCCAACATGCTATCATGAGAATCCCGATCTTAAAACTGATCCAAACGCTCACTCTCCTGGGCTTCACGGGGGCCATCTCTTCCTGTGTCCACCTGCAACCGGTCGATCATGAGTTCAAAGCCTCAGCCGAATTCGCCTACAATGAGGACGCGGCAACCGCAGACGACCTCAAAAACCTGACGGAAGATCCCACCTTTGAGAAAGTGGAAATCAACCGCACGCTCGATTCGGGGCTTCTCCAGGCCCCCGGCAGTGCCTATCGGGTCGGTCCCGGAGATGAACTCGACATCGAGGTCGCGGAGCTGGAGACCAGCCGGGCCAAGACAAAAGTGATGCCCGACGGCATGCTCTATTACGACGTTGCGAAAGGATTGAACGTCCAGGGCAAGACGATCAGGGAGATTTCGACCCTGCTTTCAAAATCCCTCGAAAACGATTACGTCAATCCCGTTGTCTCCGTCAATGTGTCGAAGGCTGACAGTCAACGCTTCTGGATGCTGGGGCAGGTCCAAAAACCGGGCACTTATCCTATCACCAAACCAACCACACTCATCGCCGCGCTCTCCGGTGGCGGCGGACTCCTCAGCAACACCGAGGGCACCGAAGTCAACAATCCGGATGCCGCTGATCTGGAGCGGTCGATTCTCATCCGTGACGGCGCCCTTATTCCGGTAAATTTTGAGAGCTTGATTCGTCAGGGAGATATGACGCAGAACGTGTATGTTCAGGGCGGCGACTACATCTTTGTCCCCTCCCTCACGACCCGATCCTTCTATGTCCTCGGCGCTGTCATCAAACCCGGCCCGGTCTTTTTCGAACGCGATGCCACCGTGCTTTCCGCTGTTTCGGCGGCGGGCGGCCCCCGACCCGATGTCATTGTTAACAAAGCACTCATTCTCAGAGGCGGCACCCTGCACCCCGAAGTGGCCGTTGTGAACATCAAGGCCATTATGAAAGGCGAGGAGCCTGATCTGAAACTTCAGGGCGGAGACATCGTCTGGGTGCCCAAGAGCCCCTGGACCAAACTGGAGACTTATGTCGAAGGTATTCTTGTCACCGCCGCCCAGGCGATTGCGGTGCAGGAAGGTCTCGGAGTGCTCGGCGCGACCGGCGGCGCCGGCGTCACGATCACGGCGGGAGGAAATTAATCAGTCGCGGGTCTGGATAAAGTCGTAATTCGGGTGTAGGGAGGACATCGATTCATCCCTGCCCCCGAATCTCCCTAAACCCTTGGCCGCCTACATACACAATCTCGAGACAGAGGTTCCCTCTTTCTCCCACGCTCAGGAAACCCTTTCGGCCTTGCTTCAGGAACAGTTTTCGGACACCCGTTTCCGCCGTCTCGCCGCCCAGGCGTTTCGTCAGTCGGGGATTGAAATGCGTCACACCGTGAGCAGCGGATTTTTCGACTGCGCCCCCTTCGACTCGGAAGGGCAGGCTTCCACGGCGGCGCGCAATGCCGTCTATGCGACCGAATCCAGACGTCTCGCCACTGCCCTCGGGGAAAAGATCCTCTCCCTCCCCGGTGCCGTCCCGCGCGAGGAGATCACCCATGTCATTTTCGCGACTTGCACCGGCTTCGTGAATCCGGGGCCGGATTTTTTTCTCGTCCGCGACCTCGGGCTGAGGGAATCGGTGCAACGTTACACCCTCGGCTTCATGGGCTGTTACGCCGCCTTCCCCGCCTTGCGCATGGCCGCGCAATTCTGTGAAGCCGACCCGCAGGCGCGCGTCCTCATCGTCTGCCTCGAACTTTGCAGTCTCCACATGCAGATCGACGAATCCCCCGATTCCATTCTCGGAAATACAGTCTTTGCCGACGGAGCCGCCGCTGCGATTATCAGTTCCGAGCCGCCCGCCCGGGGCAAACATTATCGGCTCGACCGGTTTCACACCGCCACCATTCCCGAAGGCGAATCCGCGATGGCATGGACGATCGGAGACAAAGGGTTCGACCTCGTCCTCTCCAGTTACGTGCCTAAAGTCATTTCCGCGGAAATCAGCGGTCTCCTTGAAAGGGTCGGGGTCGACCGCCGTGACATCGATCATTATGCCGTTCACCCCGGCGGCAAAGCGATCCTCGACCGGGTCATCACCGCGCTCGACTTACCCGGAAACGCCCTCGACGCCTCACGTGAAGTATTGCGTGACTTCGGCAACATGAGCAGCGCGACGATTCTCTTCGTCCTCAAACAGCTCCTCACCTCGACCGGACAAGGCGAAAACGTTCTTGCGATCGCCTTCGGTCCGGGCCTGACGGTCGAAACCGTGAAGCTTACCGCGCTGGAGTGATTCGGGTTAGTTCCCGTCGATGAGACGCCCAAGACCGCCGAGGACACTGCCTTCTCCCTGGGAAGAGCCTCCAATGGACGGAGCGGATTTGATGATCCGGTCAGCCAGTCGCGAGAAAGGCAGGCTCTGCAACCAGACATGGCCGTGACCGCTCAGGGTGGCGAGAAACATGCCCTCTCCGCCGAAAAACATCGATTTCAGGTTTCCAGCGCGCTCGATGTTGTATTCGATCCCGGGAGAAAACGCGACGAGACAGCCAGTATCAACGCGGAGCTTCTCGCCTTTTAACTCCCGCTGAATAATTGTGCCACCGGCATGAACGAAGGCTTTTCCGTCCCCTTTCAGTTTCTGGAGGATGAAGCCCTCTCCTCCGAAAAATCCGGCCCCGAGTTTGCGATTAAAAGCGATCGTCACCTGCGTTCCGTAGGCAGCGCAAAGGAATGAATCTTTCTGACAGGTGATCTCACCGCCGACTTTCGGGAGATCAATCGGGATGATCTTTCCCGGAAAGGGAGCCGCAAAGGCGACGCGGCGCTTCCGGTTCGACCCGGAGTTGGTGAAATGAGTCATAAAAATCGACTCGCCCGTGAGCGCCCGTTTCCCCACCGCAAGGAGCTTGCCCATGATGCCCTCAGTCGGGTTCGAGCCATCGCCCATCTTCGCCACAAAGGTGATGTCGTCCTCCATGTAGTTCATCGCGCCGGCCTCGGCGATCACGGTCTCACCCGGATCGAGCTCCACCTCAACGATCTGCATGTCATCGCCGAAAATTTCGAAATCGATCGCATGCGAGCGCTGCCCCATCGGTGGCGCGGCACTCGGCGGCATTGCCGGAGGACCGGACGAACCCGGATCCCCGCCGAACAACGCGGGCATCATTTCGTGCGCCGCCGCCCAATTTGCCATACCCGAGCTCCAGACCCGAGTTTGGGGAGTGATCGTTCCGTTAGAGATCAAAGCGGGCACCTCCGCCTCGCTCACTTGAAATTGCTCGTTAGCCGAAGTCGCGTAATGCCAGGTTTTCATGGTCGTGTGACGGGAGCATACCTTTTTTTCAACAGGAGCAAAGCACGAATTCACGATTGAATACCGGACCATTCCGGCAAACACTAGAGGACCCCATGCTCCTCCCCCGAAACCACCGCATCCAAGAGGGTTACCTCACCGGCCTGACCCTCTTGAGTCTGCGCGGCTTTCTCGCGGTGATGCTGGCCCTTTCCCTCACCTCGTGCCGCAAAGAATCCAAAGTCGATGTGGCGACGCGGGAGAAGATCCTCCTCCTCGGCAACGGCGGCGAACCCAAAGCTCTTGACCCGCACATTG
>JAGNMT010000195.1 GCA_017991025.1 Verrucomicrobiales bacterium | reverse complement strand
ATGGAGTCCCGGGGCTTCATGCATTTTCCGTTCGAGTTCTGGCATTACAACAAAGGTGATGCCGGCGGCCATATTCTCACCGGGAATCCGGCCCCCTGCCGTTATGGTCCGGTGAACTGGGACCCGAAAACCAACGAAGTCACTCCCGTCGCCGATCTCCTGACGCCCCTGAATCCCCTGCCCGTGATCGAGCGTGAGATCGCAGCGGCGATGGCGAGGGCGGAGAGCGCGGCCCGCTAACCCAATTCCTTCTCATGAAACGTTTCCTCCTCATCTTCCTCGCGCCGGCATCGCTTCTCTGCGCGCAAAAAGCGGCACCACCGGTTATGCCCGTCGTTCCCGACGCCGTCCCCCCGCAGATTCAGACACTTCAGCCCGGAGTCAAACTAACCCTGCTCGCTGAACATCCCGATCTTGTCACTCCCACGGGCATCGATGTCGATAAGAACGGGAATATCTATCTCATCGCCTGCCACACCCACTTCAGACCCGAAGGATATGTCGGCCCCGAGCACGACGAGGTCCTCATCTTCGGCAAAGACGGCAAAAACCGGCGCGTCTTTTACAACAAGACGGTCGCGACAATGAAGTTGATTCTCGGTCCCGATGGATGGGTCTACCTTGCGGAGCGTGGCCGTATCCTGCGTATCAAAGACACGAATGGCGACAGCATCGCAGATCTTGAGGAAAACATCGCGACACTCGACACCGTAGCGGACTACCCTCACAATGGCCTCAGCGGTATGGCCTGGCATCCTGACGGCGGTCTCGTCATTTCCCTCGGCGAAAATTTTGGAAAGGACTGGACCCTTACCGGAAAGGACGGGGCAAAGGTCAACGGACGCGGCGAAGGCGGAGTTTTCCGCAGCACCGCCGAAGGAAACGAGTTGCGGCGCATCGCGCGTGGTTTCTGGAACCCCTTTGGTCTGATGGTCAGAGCGGACGGCGAGATCTTCGCGGCCGAGAATGATCCAGGAAGCCGCCCTCCCTGCCGACTCCTCAATGTCGTCGAGGGGGCTGACTATGGATTCCAATGGGTCTACGGCAGCGCGCCGGTTCATCCCTTCGTCGCCTGGAATGGTGAACTGCGCGGCACTTTGGGAATGGTACATCCGTCAGGGGAAGGCCCCTGTGCGGTCGTCGAACTCGGTGGAGGGGTTCTCATTCCCTCGTGGAGTGAACATCGCATCGACTATTATCCCCTCACCCGCAAGGGGGCCGGTTACACCTCGGATCGCATCGGTCTGGTTCAGGGCAGCGACTTTTTCCGCCCGACCGGCATGGCTCCCGGGCCCGACGGGGCGTTCTACTTTGTGGACTGGGTCTTCAGTTCCTACCCCATTCACGGCCGCGGCCGCCTCTGGAAACTGGAGATCGACAAAGAGACCGCCACCTGGGTGAAACTCTTGCCCGATCCGATCAATGACGCCGCCCGCCACGCGAAGGTGCTGCGCGGAGGAAAAACGACGACCCCGGAGACAGAGCTTTTTGCTCTCGCCCGGTCCAAAGATCCGTATCTCTCCGATGCCGCCCTCACCGCCCTCGCCCGGCAGAGTAAGGCATGGACACCCGAAACCCTGCGCGCCCTCCCGGTCGAGAATCGCGTATGGGCCCTCGTCGCGCTTCGTCGCGTCGATTTGAACGATGGCAAATGGGTGCGTGCCCTTATCAAGGATCCCGACCCGGAGATTCGTTTTGAGTGCCTGCGCTGGATCGCGGATGCTGTCCTTGTCGAATTCAAAAGCGAGGTGGAAAAAGGCCTTTCCGACGCCGGACTCGACTACCGCCTTTTCGAGGCGACTCTCGCAACCTGGAACACCCTTCGCGGCGATCCCGGTGCCGGGGTCACGAATCCCGAAGTCCTCGTTGAAAGAATCACCGATCCGGCAACACCGGCAAAGCTCAAAGGCTACGCCCTGCGACTCGCCCCGGTCACCCATGCAAAGCTCACGCTCCCGCTCTTGAAAGAACTTCTCGCGGCGAACGATTCCATCCTCTCCCTCGAAGTCGTACACGCGCTCGCCGCTAAAAATAGCGACGAAGCCCGAGCTGTCCTCGCCGAAATCGCCTCTGACAGTACCCGCGAACCCGCCCTGCGGGCGGAGGCAATCACCGGCCTTGCCACCTCAACGCTGGCCGGTCATCAGGCCTTACTTCTAGAACTCGCGAAAGAGAAAGACCTTTCGATTCGCGAGGAGGCCCTCCGCGCTTTGCGGCTCACCACACCCGATGCCCCGTCCCGGGAAGCGCTGAGCTCGATCGCAAAATCTTTTCCTGACTCTGCTCCGCTCGTTGACGCTATTCTCGACGTGGCTTCTTTGAATGCCGGACGTCCGGGTTTTGAAGACACCGACGCCTGGATGAAACGCCTCGCCTCCGTGCCCGGAGAAGCGGATCTCGAAGCAGGACGACGGGTCTTTTTCCATTCCAAAATGGCGCTCTGCTCGAACTGCCATCGGCACAACGGCAGGGGCGTCGTCATCGGACCGGACCTCAGCCTCATCGGGAATCAGGGTGATCAAATCGCGCTACTGAGATCCATCCTTGAACCTCATCGGGAAGTCGCCCCGCAATTTTATCCCACCCAACTGAAACTCGCGGACGGTTCGGGATTTATCGGGATCCTTCTGCGATCCTCGAACACCGATGTCTTCCGCGACCTCACCGGCAAGGAGAGGACGTTTCAAAAGGCCGAGATTCTTGAGCGGACCGAGATACGCACCTCGCTCATGCCTCCGGGCCTCGTCGCGACGATGACGGACCGCGAGTTGCGCGATCTTCTCGCCTTCCTGACATCCACCAAAGGCTCCTGATCGAGTCCGTTGCTTATCCTCACTTAGACGCCATTCTTTCATATGATCCAGAGATCCTTCCTGCTCGCTGCTCTCGCTTTCACGTCCCTCACGAGTGCCTCCGAAAACTGGCCCGGCTGGCGGGGCCCGCGCGGTGACGGAACCGTTCTCGACGCCCCGAATCTCCCCGTGAAATTTTCGGTCACCGAAGACGCTGTCTGGAAGACCGAAATCCCCGGAATCGGCCACGCATCACCCGTGATCTGGGAAGATCGCATTTTTCTCGTCACCGCCGATGCGACCTCCCTCGCCCGTTCCCTGCTATGCCTCGAACGCACTTCGGGAAAAATCCTCTGGAGTCGCGTTGTTCTCGAAGCGCCCTTTGAGGACATCCACCGGCTTAACAGCCATGCCTCAAGCACTCCCGTGACGGACGGAGAGCGGGTCTACGTAAGCTTTCTCGACCAGTCGGAAATGTTCGTTGCGGCCTACGATTTCGCCGGTAAAGAACTCTGGAGAGCAAAGCCCGGGGCCTTTTCGAGCAAACACGGCTATTGCTCCTGCCCCATCCTATGGAACGGGAAGGTCATCATCAATGGCGATCATGACGGCGACGGCTACCTCGTTGCGCTCGATCAAAAGACCGGCGCTCAGATCTGGAAAACGGATAGACCTAACAAAACCCGAAGCTACTGCACCCCTATCATTCGTGAGATCGACGGCCGCACTCAGATGATGCTTTCGGGAAGCCTCTCTGTCGCGAGCTACGATCCAGATACAGGCAAGGAACTCTGGATCATCGACGGACCGACCGAACAGTTTGTGGCTTCACTCGTCTACAGCGAAAAACTCAAACTCCTCTTTCTCACCTGCGGGTTCCCGCAAAAACACATTCTCGCGATCCGGCCCGACGGAAGCGGCAACGTCACCAACACTCACGTCGTCTGGCGCGACACTGCAGGAGCTGCCTATGTCCCGAGTCCTATCGTGATCGGAGACTACTTTATCGTCGTCGCCGACAACGGGGTTCCGAGCTGCTTCATCGCCGCAACGGGAGAACGGCTCTGGCGGGAACGACTCCCCGGGGGGCACAGCGCTTCGATCCTCTCAGCGAACGGACTCGCCTATTTTATCTCGGATGAAGGCATCGTCTCCGTCGTGAAACCCGGACCGGCCTTCGATGTGATTGCTCAGAGTGAGATGGGCGAAAAAGTCTCGGCCTCTCCGGCGGTTTACGATAATCAGCTTTTTATTCGTGGAGAGAAACATCTTTTCTGCCTCGCCAAAAAGAGCCCGGTCACCGCCGCTACCCGCTGAGAACCTCACTCCCCGTCAACACATGCTGAAAGGAATCTCCCCCCTGCTTTCACCTGATCTCCTCGCCACCCTCGCCCGCATGGGCCACGGTGATGAAATCGTCCTGGCCGACGCTCACTTCCCCGGGGAGTCCGTCAATACTATGACCCTCCGTGCCGACGGACTCCGCATCGTCGATCTGCTCGATGCAATCCTCCCGCTCTTCGAACTGGATGCGTATATTGAACATCCACTTCAAATGATGGCTCCCGTCGAGGGAGATACTCTCGACCCTGCGGTCGAAACTACCTACCTCACCGCGATCCGAAAACACGCCCCTGACACTTCCCCCGTTCACCGTCTCGAACGCTTCGCGTTTTATGAAAGAGCCAGGTCGTCCTTCGCCGTCGTCATGACTGGTGAAACGGCAAAGTACGGGAACATCATTCTCACCAAGGGAGTGACCCCCTGCTGACTTGTCATGGGACGCCCTACCCCCATGCCCATCATCTGGCCGCGCATCGTTTTCGGAACGACACCGCTCGGCAACATCTATCAGGTCATTGATGATTCTGTAAAACACGAAATCATCGCGAACTGGTTTTGCCATGCCGGAGCTCCTGTTTTCATCGATTCCGCAGGGAAATACGGGGCCGGCCTCGCCTTGGAATGCCTCGGGAAAAACCTCAGCGCGCTCGAAGTTTCTCCGGACGACGTCGTCATCAGCAACAAACTCGGCTGGTTGCGGACGCCCCTCATCACTCCCGAGCCCACCTTCGAGCCGGGAGCCTGGTTTGGACTTGAGCACGATGCCGTGCAGCGCATCAGCTACGAAGGAATTCTCGAATGTCACGAAGAAGGAAACAAGCTGCTCGCCCCCTACACGGCACAACTCCTTTCCGTACACGATCCCGACGAATACCTCGCCGCCGCTGTCTCGGAGGCTGATGCTGAAAAACGCTACCGCGACATTCTTGACGCCTACCGAGCCCTCTTTGAACTGAAATCTGCGGGAAAAGCGCTCGGGATCGGAGTCGGTTCAAAGAGCTGGGATGTGATCAAACGACTCTTTGATGATGGTATCGCTCTCGATTGGGTCATGTTTGCCAACTCCTTCACTGTAATGAGGCATCCTGCCCCACTACGCCGATTCATGGAAGAACTGCATCGCGCCGGAGTAGCCATCGTGAATTCGGCGGTCTTTCATGGAGGATTCCTCACCGGCGGCGAGTTTTTCGACTATCGCAAGGTCACCCGCGAAAGCGATCCCGACCTGTTCGAGTGGCGTGATCGCTTTGAATCGATCTGTCAAAGACACAACGTTTCCCCCGCCTTCGCAGCGGCTCAATTTGGTCTCTCCGGGCCCGGAGTGGTTGCATTGGCCCTCAGTACCAGTCAACCCGACCGCGTCGGGTCGCTTGTTAAACTGACGAGCGGAGAGTTACCGGACAAGTTCCGGACCGCACTCCTGAACGAGAGTCTGCTGGATCCAAAGTGATTTACCTCCCTTTATTAAAAACGAAGGAAGGGTAAATGCTGACAGAATTGTCAGATTTCAGGCCTTGAGGAACGGTCATCTTTGACTTCCCGTTTTATGGATCATCCCATTCCAATACCCTTTCAGACATGCTCGTCACCCTTCTCTCCCTTGCGGCGGTTCTACTCATTTTACTCCCCCTCCTCAATTGGATCAGCTACCGCGTTCTTGGAGGAATCATTCGCCATCGCCGCAAGGTCTGGGATCTCAACATCTGCTGTGGAAAGACGGACGGCGGCGGCGTCAATGTGGATATCGTGAAGCATGCCGAGATCCCGAATCTCGTCGTCGTGGATGACATCTATCATCTTCCATTCACAACAAATCAATTCGAGCATACGTTGTGTTCCCACACGATAGAACACGTCGAGGATCCATCCGCTTTTTACAATGAACTCAAGAGGGTCTCGAAACACGTCACTCTCGTCGTGCCACCACTCTGGGATCTCAGTGCGGCCCTGAATGTCTTCGAACATCGCTGGCTCTTTCTGACCTTTCGCAAAGAACATCATGCTCTCCCACCGCATCTCATGCTCCCCGTTGCGCGGCGTTTTCAGGAGCGGCACGGGCAGAAAATCCGGGCCTGATCTCTTTGCTGGTTTGCCACCTTGCCTCTGGTGTTTCGCATCGGGAGGAATTAGTTTGTCGGCGACAACGCCCCAGCCCCGTGAGCAAATCCTCCTCCACCTCTCCCCGCACCGCCGTCCTCAATATTGTCGGACTCACGCCGCGCCATATCGGGCCGGACATGCCGTTTATCCGCCGTTTTCTGGCCCGTGAGGAAAACCGGCTCATCCATATCACGCCGCAACTACCGGCCGTGACCTCCTCGATGCAGGCGACCTACCTTACCGGGAAACCCTCGGGAGGACACGGAATCGTCGCGAATATGTGGTATGACCGCGCCTATGCGGAGCACCGCTGCTGGAAACAATCGAACCATCTCGTCGAAGGGCGCAAGTTGTGGGAACACATCCGCGACGAATACGACCCGGCTTTCACCTGTGCCAAGGTTTTCTGGTGGAATAATATGTATTCCACGGCTGACTACCAGATCACCCCCCGTCCGATCTATTGTGCCGATGGGAAAAAGGTCTTCGACATCCAGACCTCGCCGATGGATCTGAGGAAAAAGATCAAACGCAAGCTCGGCGCCTTCCCGTTCCCCGCCTTCTGGGGACCGGCGGCGGGGCTCGCCTCGAGCGAATGGATCGCGAAATCGGCGAAGTGGTTTGAAGATCACTTTTCGCCGGGCCTCAACCTCGTTTATCTGCCGCACCTCGACTACAATCTCCAGCGTCTCGGACCTGATTCGCCGCAGATCGCGCTGGACCTCTCCGCAATCGATGCCGTTGTCGAGGATCTCGTGACATATTTGGA
>JAGNMT010000194.1 GCA_017991025.1 Verrucomicrobiales bacterium | reverse complement strand
GGTGAGACCTTTGTCCTTGAGATGCCCTCCAAGATCGACAAGCAACTGGTCCAGGAGGAAGACATACTGGGCCGCATCGTTAGCTCGACGACTGACACCATCACCAGGCGGACCTGGGTCTTTGCCACCGCCTACTTGACTGAGCCCAAGACCGGTAAGTTAGAGGTCACAAAAGAAGCCGAAAAAAGTCCCATCCAGACCAGGCTCGACACCATCATACTGCCCAGCGTGACATTTCATGAAGCCTCGCTAACGGAAGCGGTGGAGTTCCTCCGAGCGAAGAGCCGCGATCTCGACACGGCCACGCAAGACCCGAAACTTAAGGGCGTAAACATCATCATCAAAGAGGAGGTTTTGGCGTCGAATCCAAAAATCACTCTTGATTTGAAGAATGTGCCCCTGGGAGAGGCAGTCAAATACGTCGCCGAGCTTTCGGGGCTAAAAGCGTCGGTCCAGCCCTATGCCGTGACATTGCTTGCGCCGGCGGAGTTTGAGGCAGTTCAGAAAGTTGCGGGCGCTCCAGTCAACCCGGCCGGGGCCATCGCGAAACAGTTTGTCCTCCCGAGCATCTTGTTTGAACAGGCCACATTAGCGGAAGCCGTTGAGTATGTCCGGATAAAAACCCGGGAGCTCGATCCCGCGAGGCAGGGGCTGAATATCGTCCTTAAGCCCGGCTCCGATCCTGCGGCAAAAGTCACCCTTTCACTCAAGAATGTGCCTGCCAGCGAGGTACTGCGTTATTGCGCGGAGCTTACGATGCATAAGCTAACTATTCTGGACAACCTCGTTGAGTTCGCGCCGTGATCGTGCGCGGTGTAACGTTAGGGCAAGTGTTCCTGACGCTTTCGAATCAGCAGGGTTAGCGTTATTGGCAGGAATTTGTGTCCCTTCCTTCCGCCTCACCCCGTCGTTTTCGCTTTGATCTCCAGCCCCTCCATCCACGGGGCCGTGATTTGCGGTGGCATGCCGCCGAAGGGTTGGTAGGCGGGGAGCTGGATCACGCTCATGCTGTGGGCTTGCGAGGCGATAAAAAAGAGCGTGTCGGCGCAGTCGCTCGTCTGGATCATGGCATCGCAATGCTCGGTGGTAGGTCGAACGGGGCGCTTTTCAACGAGAGGGGTGTAGGCCTCACCGGGCGCGTACTCGGAGACGACGATGCCGTGGGCGGCGAGTTGGGGACGGGCGGTGAAGAGCAGTCCGTGCACGGCCCATTTGCTCGCAGTGTAGGGCACCCCGGCGAAGGAATCGAATCCGTGTCCGGCGGTCGAGGAAACGACAACAATGCGTCCGCCGCCGTTTTCCTGCATCGGATTGCTGACGGCCTGGATCATGTTCACGACGCCAAGCACGTTGATGTCCATGACGCGCTGCCAGCTCTCGAGCCCGGCGATTCGAGCGGGATCGGGATGGGCCATGAAGCGGTCGGGGGTGTTGATCCCGGCGGTGTGGATGAGGGCGAATGGCACGCCAGCCTTCAGCACTGTCACCATCGCCGAAGCGACGCTCTCGGGATCGGCTACGTCGCAGACCACGGGGATGATGTGCGGGGAAAGGGCCGCCGCCTCTTCGAGCGATTCGAGGGTGCGTCCGAAAACGAAAGTGGTTGCTCCGGCTTCGGCAAAGCGCCGCGCTGCCGCCTGCCCCATGCCGCCACCACCTCCGGTGATGATGACGATTTTGTTAGTCCAGTCCTGATTCATGGTTGAGGAGTTGAGGAGTTGAGGAATTATTCCGACTTCAAGCCTGCTGTATTGACTGTGATGACGCGATAGGTGTGTGTTTTTCCTGCTTCGGCGGTGGAGTCGGTGTAGCGCATTTCCACCAGCGGCACGGCGGGTGTATCGCTGTACTGCAGACCCTGGAAAAGAGGGCGACCAAAGGGGTTCTTGGGTTGCCCGGGGACCGTCGCGAGGACTTTTCCGTCACGTTCGATCACAAAGTGATCAATTCCGCTTTCCAGATCGGCCTCGGCGGCCCAGGTAAGTTCACCGCCCTTTACGACGGGCTGAGAGGGCGATGGAGGAGGCGTCGTGTCGGCAATGGCGGTGTCAGTCACATAGGTCATCCATGCTTTCGCGATGTTTTCGTTAGGCAGCCAGACCGCCTTGGTGGAGTCGCCCTCGAAGGCGGCGGCGGGCTTCGCTTCGGTCGAAAGCAGCGTCGCAAGCCAGGCCCCTTCCGTCGGCATGGCCTTTAGCGGATCACCGGCTTTTTCGGGGAGTCTTGCGCTGAGGCAGGCATCGAGCCAGGGGATTGCGAGGTAGCGCTGGTTGCCGCATTCGTGAGCCGTTAGAGGATCGACTGCGACGCCAATGAGGGCCCCTTTGTTCCGCATCGCGGTGAAGAAGGCCTCGTTTGATGGCCAGACCCCGGCAAAGCGTCCTTCTTTGACGGTTACGCCCTCTTTCGTGCCGGGATTGCACATCACGGGAACGCCGAGGGCGGCGTCAGGGATGACCTGAGCTTTGATGGTGGGTCGGTCAGGATTTGCCGCGAGCAGGGGCACGCCGGAGCGCAACCAGACGGCGGCAACCCGATCAGGATGGAGCAGGGTCATGCCACCGCTCCAGTGGCCGCCTCCGCTGTGGCCCCAGAGTGCCCAGGGCACGGTGGCGAGTTCGGGGTGGGCACTTTGTTTTCCGAGATCGGTGAGGGATTTTTGAAAGGCCGCGTCCGATCCGTTGCGCGGGTCGCACCACATCTGGCAGTCGGCCTTTTCCGGCTGCTCATAGGAGGGGGAGAGGAGCGCGCATTCGTGTTTTTTCGCGAGGGCCTGCCAGTGCAGATCGAAGGCACCCGTTTGTCCCGACTTGCAGGAGCCCTCGCCGCAGCCGTGCTGGTGGACGATGACACCGCGCAGGGCCTTCGTGCCTGCGGGGATCCAGACGGTGTATTGAACCGGAAAAATCAGTTCGCCCGGTTTCGTTGAGGCATCATAGCGAACGCGGTAGTAGGGTGCCTCAACCGCAGGCGCCTGGTCGTAGGGTGCTTGCTGGGCGGCAGCGAGAAGAGGTATGAGCGTGAGCAGGAGGACGAGGGCGCGCATGGATTTATGGGGGAGTGGTAAACGTGAAGTTTCGGGTCGGGAAGAAAGCCGAGGGGAGGGGGTTTGTAAATGGGACGTGTATGGCGCGTATAGTGGTGGAGGAATGCGTTCTCGGGCGTCCCCTGACTCGTGGCGTGATCGAGTCACCTCGTCTCCTTGACGGTATACCGTTTTTTGAATAGCCTGCCGGTATCTTCATGATGCGCAGTCTTTTCATTCTATTTCTCGGTGTTTCGGGGCTTTATGCGGCCGACGGTGACGAGGCTTTCGTTAAGACGATTCGTCCGCTGCTGAAGGAGCGCTGCCTCTCCTGTCACTCGACCGAAAAACAAAAGGGCGATCTTGATCTGGAACGCTTTGCCAGCTTCGAAGACATTCTCAAGGAGCCGACCGTTTGGGAGCACGTGCAGGAACAGATTCATATCGGCGAGATGCCGCCGAAGAAGGAACCACCGCTCTCGCCGAAAGAAAAGGAGCTCCTCACGACCTGGGTTCAGAGCACTCTTGACGTCATCGCGCTGGCGAGTGCGGGGGATCCGGGGCCGGTGGTGTTGCGTCGCCTTTCGAATCAGGAATACACCTACACGATCCGGGATCTCACGGGTGTGGCGTCGCTCGATCCGGCCAGGGAATTCCCTGTCGATGGCGCGGCGGGGGAGGGATTTACGAACGCGGGGGCCGCCCTCGTGATGTCGCCCGCTTTACTCACCAAATACCTCGACGCCGCGAAGGGCATTGCCGATCATCTGGTGCTGACTCCGACCGGGTTCCGGTTTTCAGAACATACCTCGTCTCAGGACTGGACCGACGAAACTCTCGCCGCGATTCGGGCGTTTTACAGTCGTTTCACGACATCGGGGAACGCCACGCCGGTGGACTTGCAGGGGGTGAAATTCGACACCAACGCCGGAGGCCTGCTCCCGGTGGGGGATTATCTGGCAGCGTTGCAGGGCAAGCGCAAGTCCGATGACCTGAACAAAAAATACCTTGCCACTCTGAACGCGGCGCTTACCGGCACGACGCCTTCGCTACTGCTCGATCCGATGCGCGCGAAGTTCCGCGAAGGCACCCTCGCCGCCGCCGATATTGAGGCCTGGCAGCGGTCGCTTTGGCGTTTTGCCAGTGTTGGTCATATCGGAAAGAAAGATGGACCGAAGGCCTGGCAGGAACCGGTTTCTCCGCTCGTCTCCGTGCATGAGATGCGACTGAAAGTGAATCCGCCGGAAGAGAGTGGAGACCTCACTCTTTACCTCTCCACGAGTGACGCCGGGGATGGTAGCGGGCACGATGAGGTGGCCTGGGAGAATCCACGCCTGGTAGCGCCCGGCAAGCCGGATGTGCCCGTGGGAGATATCGCCGCGTTCCTGACGCATCTCGAAGCCGAAAAAGCCAGGGTCATCGCCACGGCGGAGCAATGCCTGTCGGTGCTCGCGGGAGGGGAACACGAGGTGGATCCTGCTTTGTTAGTAGACTGGCAGGAATATCTCGGATTGGGAAATACGACGCTCGAACCGCTCCTGGCAAAACCACTGAAAAGTGTGCCGGACTATGACTTCATTAAAGGCTGGACCGGGGAAAACGCCCTCAGTGTGCTGGCGAACTCGTCCGACACCACGGTGCGCACTCCGGGCGTGATGAAGGCGCACAGTGTTGCCACGCATCCTTCGCCGACGCTCGCATCGGTCATCGCGTGGCGTAGTGAGGTCACTGGCACGCTGAAGATCACCGGAGATGTCTTGGACGCCCATCCCGAGTGCGGCAATGGTGTCACCTGGGCGCTGGAAGTGCGGCGTGGCCCGTCACGTGAGACCCTTGCCAGCGGTGTGACGAATGGTGCGACCCTTATCCCTATGGGGCCGTTTGAAAAAGTGTCTGTGCGCAGCGGTGATGTCGTCGCGCTTGTCATCGGCCCCCGTGAAGGTAATCATGTCTGCGATCTGACCGCGATCAATCTTACGCTCAGCGATGGCGCAAGGACATGGGATCTCGCGAAGGAGGTCTCGCCGAACATTCTCGCGGGAAATCCCCATGGGGCATGGCATTTCCTCAGTCAGTCTGCGAGCCTCGAGACCGCGCCAGACCTTCCCGCCCCGCTCGCTGAATGGCGCAGGGCTCCCGGTGCGGGGCTCGCGGCAAAAGTGCGTCAGCACCTCGAGCACGAAATGCCGCTGAACCATCCGCTGCTGCGTCATGCGTTTGTATCGTTTAAAGGGAAGTCGGTTTTGACCTCGAAAGCGCCTTTGACAGAGGAACTTCGTATCCCCGCCGCGCTCGCTCGTGGCACGGAGTTTGTCGTCACCGGGAGGCTGACTTCAAAAACGGAAGGCAGCGTGCAGATGCAGGTAAGCACTTCAAAACCTGCTTCCCCCGGCGGCATCACCGCAGGCTCGACCGAGTCGGCGCAGGCGTCCGGAAAGTGGTCGGACAACAATCTCCGCACGCGATACAGTGCCCCGGTGATCGTGAATGACGCCAGTTTGGAGAGGCAGCAGTTCGAGGCAGCCTTCGATGAGTTCCGTGCTCTTTTTCCGATTGCGTTATGCTATTCAAAGATTGTCCCGGTCGATGAAGTGGTGACCCTCACACTCTTTCACCGTGAGGATGATCACCTGAAGCGCCTCATGCTCGACGGGACACAGGTCGCCGAACTTGATCGTCTCTGGGAGGAGTTGCGTCTCGTCAGTGAGTCGCCTTTGAAAGAAGTCGATGTCTTTGAGCAACTCTATCAATTCGCGACACAGGATGCGGATCCCAGTGCCTTCGAGCCGATGCGCGAGCCGATCCGGCGTGAAGCGGTGGCATTCAAGAAATGGCTGATTGAGCTGGAACCGGCCCAGGTTTCGGCCGTGCTCGATTTTGCGACACAAGCATGGCGTCGTCCGCTCGTGGAATCGGAGCGGGCTAATTTGGAAGCATTGTATGAAAGCCTGCGTCAACAGGAACTGCCCCATGCCGCTGCCGTGCGTCTTCTTTTCGCCCGTGTCCTCGTGGCTCCGGACTTTCTCTATCGCGGGGAAAAGGCAACGCCGGGAACAAAGGCATCGCCGGTAAATGACTTTGAGCTCGCGACGCGGCTGAGCTACTTCCTCTGGGCCTCCGCTCCTGACGACGAATTGCGGTCGCTCGCTGCGGCCGGCAAACTGCGCGATCCCGCTGTGCTGGGCGCCCAGACGCGCCGTCTCATGCAGGATTCCCGAATACGCCGTCTCGCGACCGAGTTTGGCTGTCAGTGGCTGCATGTGCGTGATCTTGAGACGCTCGATGAAAAGAGCGAGCGTCATTTTCCCACCTTTGCGGGGTTGCGTGGCGACATGCAGGAGGAAGCGGTGCGGTTCTTTATGGATGTTTTTCAGAACGACCGTTCTGTGCTTTCCCTGCTCAATGCCGATCACACGTTTGTAAATGGACCGCTTGCCGGACACTACGGGTTCGAGGTGACGACGGATACCTGGCAGCGAATCGATGGTCTCCGCGCGAAAGGCCGGGGTGGCATTCTCGGTTTCGCCGCGACGCTCGCGAAACAATCCGGGGCCTCGCGCACCAGCCCGATTCTCCGCGGTACCTGGCTCAGTGAGGTCATCCTCGGGGACAAGCTTCCGAATCCCCCCAAGGGCGTTCCCGTTCTTCCCGAGGAGGCTCCCGAAGGCCTCACCGAACGCCAACTGACGGAGCGCCACAGCAGCGACGAACGTTGCGCGGGTTGCCATCGGCGGGTCGATCCGTTCGGTTTTGCCCTGGAGGGTTTCGACGCCATCGGCCGGGCCCGAACGAAAGATGCTGCCGGTCTTGCGATCAATACCGGGACTATACTTCCCGACGGCACGGAGATTGAAGGCCTCGATGGGCTTCGAACCTGGTTGGTCAACGATCATCGCGAGGACTTCACCCGCCAGTTTTGCCGCAAGCTTCTCGGCTACGCGCTGGGACGTGGCGTCCAGTTGTCCGATAGGCCGCTCATTGATGC
>JAGNMT010000193.1 GCA_017991025.1 Verrucomicrobiales bacterium | reverse complement strand
CCCCCCTTCTTAGGCTTTTGAGCAGCGAGTTTAAGGAGTCACGACACCCCTGTCGTGCGGCACAACGCGTCCGGCCCGTTCGCCAACGATCTTGCTTGATTCCGGGCCGACCTACGATGCCATCGAATCATAGGCACCTCCCCGTTGCAAAGGATTTTCTGGCACAGTTCCTTCGGCAAGGCTATAGAGTGCTTCCTCGTGCCAGGATCGCTCAACCGCCCCGGGGCCACCTTATTCCATGCTTTTGCCTTTGCCGGCGTCGCCATGCTTTTCTTTTCAATCAGCAGCCGGACTGGAGTTTTCCCTTGATGCAGAGCCGTGTTTGAGCCTTAAAAGCGTATCAACAATGTCCCGCAACCATCTACGTCTCTTTCTCGGAATGGCCCTGCTGTTATGCAGCACGGTTTATTTGGCGAACCACGTCGCTAAAACCTCGAATGAAAACCGCTTCGGATTGCTGCTTCACGAAACCCGATCGGAGTTCTCCCACATTCGGATCCGTGAAAAGGGAAGTGTTCGCTGTCTGCTCTTTGTCGATAAAAACGGAAAAGAACAGCGCCAGTCAGCAATCAATCTCGCCGCGCCGGAGGAGAATCAACTGGGTTACGCCAAGGGTCTGTTTTCCTCTTTTCTCTTTTGTCATCCTCAGAACCGGGTTCTCATCGTCGGCCTCGGGGGCGGAGGCATGGTGCAGTATTTGAATCATGCCTTTCCCGGGATGACGGTGGAAGCCGTCGAGATTGATCCGGTCGTCGTGAGCCTTGCGGCGGAGTATTTTAAGACGGTCCCGGGGCCGAAAACGGTGATTCACACCAAGGACGCCTTTGCTTTCTTTGAGGAGGATCGGGGCGGCTACGATGCGATTTATATGGACGCCTTTCTGCGTCCGCCCGCGGACTCTGAGCTGACGGAAAAAACGACACGGCTGAAAACGGATGACTTTCTGAAAACCCTGCAATCCCATCTCAATCCCGGTGGAGTTGTCGCCTTTAATCTGATCGAGAGAGAAGCCGAGACACCCGGTAACATCGCATCTATCCGCCGCAGCTTCCCGGGAACCTTTCTCTTTTCGGTACCGAACACCGGAAATCTCGTTGTCATCGGAACGAACGAGAGCCCCGGTCCGGACCTCGAAGTACTCCGGAAACGCGCCGTGAAGCTCGATGAAACACTCGTATCCGCAGGCTTGTCTTTTCGATCTCTCGCGGAAAACTTGAGACCATGACGGTCGGGGATTTTAAGCAATGGGGTCATCACGGCTCTTCTGCTCCGTTAAACAAATGAATCAACATTCTGAACGAGTTGTCATTCTCGGGGCCAGCGATAAACCGGACTGCTACGCCCATCGCGCTTTTGTAATGCTGCGAAAATACGGGCACGAGGCGGTCCCGGTGCATCCGGTGCTGCGCGAGATCGAGGGCGTCCCGGTGGCGAAGGATCTTGCCTCGGTCGAAGGTGCCATAGACACGCTGACGCTCTATGTCAATCCGACGATCTCCGAGGGGCTCGCCAATGCTATTGTCTCTTTGCGCCCGGGGCGGGTGATCTTTAATCCGGGTACAGAGTCGGCAATGCTGGAGGCGCGGCTGACCGGGGCCGGAATCCCGTTCGAGGAGGCCTGCACGCTGGTGCTGCTGCAGACCGGACAATTTTGAGGCAGTCATCAGGGCGCAATTGAGACGCGACTCTGCCTTGACGAATCGGACGGATGGGATTCGAGTTAGCAGATCCAAACAGGAGTCTCCAGATGACTCTGCGAATACCCCATCAATCATGAAACTACCCCACCTTATTACTCTTCTCGCCCTCACTACCCTCGGCCACGCCGGGGAAAAATCGCTTTTTAACGGCACCGATCTTACCGGCTGGAACGGGAGTCCTCAATTCTGGTCTGTAGTGGACGGCACCATCACCGGCAAAACGAGCGCCGCGACTCCTGCTCCCCATAATACGTTTCTCATTCTGAAAGACATCGAGCCGGGCGATTTCGAGCTGACCATTAAGTTCAAGATGACGCCGGGCGATGAGAAAAAATTTACCAACTCGGGTATCCAGTACCGCAGCAAAGTTCAAGACGCCAAGGAGTGGATCGTCGGGGGATATCAGGCGGACTTCGAATACGGTGAGACCTACAGCGGCATCCTCTATGAAGAGCGCGGTCGCGGTATTCTCGCGCAGCGCGGTCAGAAAGTAACGATCACCCAGGGTGCCGAGCCCAAGAAACCGAAGATCGAAGTGACCGGCTCGACCGGGAAATCCGCCGACATCCAGGCCGCGATCAAAAAGGACGACTGGAATGACTACCGCATCGTTGCGAAGGGGAATCACGTTCAGCACTTCATCAATGGAAATCTCACCGCCGATGTGACTGATGAAACGGCCGAGGCTCCGAAGTCGGGAGTGATCGCGCTTCAGCTTCACGCCGGACCTCCGATGCAGGTTCAGTTCAAGGACATCGTTCTGAAAACGGCAGAGTGAGGTCTTTCAATCGTCTCCTCATTTCGCGAGATCGAGGAAGACGATGATCGATGGATTGCCAACCGGGGTGTACTGGCCAGTAAAGTCCAGTCCACCCGTTTTCGGATCGACGCGGAATGTGGCGAGGTGATCGGCCCGCTGATTGCAGACGTAAAGAAATTGGCGACTCGGGTCGAAGTTGAAGCTCCTCGGGTAGTTGCCCCGGGTCCACTCTTCAGTGAGGTAGGTCAGCTCGCCGGTTTCGCCAACGGAGAAGATCGCGATGCTGTCGTGAAGCCGGTTGCCGGCATAAACAAAGCGGCCATCGGCGGACACAAAAATCCCGGAGCAAAAATTACTGCCGGCATATCCGGGTGGCAGGCAGGAGATCGTCTGGCGTGAGGTGAGACCTCCGGTAGCGGCATCGTAGTCGAAAAGAACGACGTTGGAGCCCTCCTCCTGAATCGAATAGAACCAGCGGCCATTCGGGTGAAAATGAAAATGGCGCGGCCCGTCCCCCGGAGGCAGTGCGATGGAAGGCGGATCGTTCGGGGTGAGAAGACCTTTCCGGTCATCGAATTTCCAGACAAAAATCCGGTCCAGTCCCAGATCGACGTGCATGACATAACGGCCCGAGGGATCGGAATGGATCATGTGCGCATGCGTCCGGTCGTGTCCGCTGAAGGCAAAACTTCCCGGAGGGGCGTTGGTGGCTTTGGTAGGCCCCAGAGTTCCGGCGTCGACCTTGATATCGCTCGCCGAACCGAGCTTGCCGTCGGGCTGGATAGGGAGCACCGCGACCGAGCCGCCAAAATAGTTCGCAACAAAAAGAAAACCTCCCGCGGGATGAAGGCTCACGAAAGTCGGACCGGCCCCGCCCGAGGGAACGGTGTTGAGGAGAGTCAATTTTCCGCTGGCGTGATCTATCGCAAAAGCGCTCACGGTGCCCTCGTTTTCGGTGCCGACCTGATCCGTTTCGTTGGCGGAATAGAGGTGAGTTCCAGCCTCATTAACGACGAGACTGCTCGGACTTGTCCCCATTTCGTAGATGCCATCGGGCGAGAGGGCTCCGGTTTCGCGATTCACTTGAAACTGATGAATGCCGCGCCCGGTGCCCGGAGGCAGGTCCACCTGGGTCGGCAGCACATCCTGAAGCGGGGAACTAAAGGTGCCAACATAGGCCAAAAGCGGTCCCTTTGTTCCGGCCGACTCGGCTTGAAGCGAGGCAGCGAGGATGGGACTACCGGCGAGAGCCGAAGTGGCTTTGATAAAGGAACGACGGGAGGGGAGTGGTGGAGTCATGGGTTGGTGCAATGGTAGGGACGCCTCGATGAGGCGTCCACCGGATCATAATCTGGAGCGTTCAATATAGTGCCGGTTTCGCTGACTGTTTGGCAAGTCAGAAAAAGAGCTTTCCCTCCTTCACATAATTTAATTAGGATAAGTGGCATGATCCGCCTCTTACATCTCATCACCCTTGTCCTGCTCTCAGCCCACCTCCCCCTTCAGGCAAAAGACAAACCAGCTCCCATTCTGCCTGTCCACACCCGCACGGAGGATGTCGTTTATGGACGGAAGTTCGGAGTGGCGCTGACGCTCGATGTCATTCAGCCGGAAAAGCCGAACGGCTTCGGTATCGCCTACATGGTCAGCGGTGGTTGGGTCTCCGGTTACTCACCGAGTACGCCGCTCGCCTATGCGCCATTTCTTGAGCGTGGATATACGGTGTTTTCGGTGCGGCATGGCTGCCAGCCGAAATTCACGATTCAGGAGATCACGCAGGACATTCACCGGGCGATTCGTTTCATTCGCCACAATGGCGCGAAGTGGCAGGTGAATCCGGACAAGCTGGGGATCAGCGGCGGCAGCGCGGGAGGGCACCTGTCTCTCACGATGGGTGTCTACGGTGGACCCGGCGATCCAAAGGCTGCCGATCCGGTGGATCGGGAGAGCAGTGCGATTCAGGCCATCGCCTGTTTTTACCCGCCGACGGATTTCCTCAATTACGGCAAGCCCGGCGAGTGCGCTGTCGGAGTCGGCATCCTGGAACGCTTCCAACCCGCGTTTGGCCCAGAGACCGCCACTGCGGAAGGCCGGGAGCGGCTTGGCAAAGAAGTCTCGCCGATTTACCACATCACCGCGAGCCTCCCTCCCACCTTCATCATTCATGGAGACCAGGACAAACTGGTTCCCTTGCAACAGGCGGAGAGTTTTCTCGCGAAAGCAAAAGAAGCGGGGGCGACCACCAAGCTCACGATCAAACCCGGTGTCGCTCACGGCTGGCCCAATCAGCAGGAGGATTATCCCCTGCTCGCCGACTGGTTCGACGAACAATTGCGCGGCTTGAAGAAATAGATTTGTCAGGATGCCAAACGACCCTGACAAAAATGCCAAGTGCGGCATTTATCCAGGCAGGATCGCAAAATTCCGGTCCCGCGGGAAAGCCTGAAACGAAGTGCGGGGACTCGATAACGTCCCTTTGGATTCTTGACTCTCCTTTGGCTTCAAGTCCAAATAGTGGCCATTCAACCGCCTCCACAAATATGATGTTGCGACAAATCGCCCTTTTCCTCACCCTCACCTTCAGTCTCGTCACGGCAGCGGAGACGCCGCTCACTGTCACTCTGCAGACGCGCTCCTACGCGGGCGCGAAACAGGCCTCAGCCGAGTCGTGGCTTCCCTCGCGCACGGCGATCATCGTCTGTGACATGTGGGACCTGCACCACTGCAAAAATGCCGTTGTCCGTGAGGGCGAAATGGCTCCGCGCATGAATGAGGTGCTCGAAAAGGCTCGTGCTGCCGGAATCCTCATCGTCCACGCCCCAAGCAGTTGTATGAAACCTTACGAAGGCACCCCGGCCCGGGAGCGGGCGAGAACCGCTCCTGCGGCAGTTCGGATTCCGAATCAGATTGCGGAATGGTGCAAGCAGATCCCGTCCGAGGAGGCGGCGGTTTACCCCATCGACCAGACGGACGGCGGAGAGGACGACGATTCTGCCGAACATGCCGCCTGGGCAAAAGAACTCGAAGCAAAGGGCCTCAATCCCAAGGCCCCGTGGACAAAGCAGATCGACGTGCTCCATATCGATCAGGAACGCGATGCGATTAGTGACTCCGGAGTGGAGATCTGGAATCTCCTCGAAGCGAAGAATATCGACAATGTCATCCTCATGGGGGTGCATGTGAATATGTGCGTCGCGGGCCGCCCCTTCGGCCTGCGCCAGATGGCGAAAAATGGAAAGAACGTCGTGCTGATGCGGGACATGACCGATGCCATGTACAATCCGCAGCGCTGGCCCTTTGTTAGTCATCAGCGCGGCACGGAACTCTTCATCGAGCACATCGAAAAGCGGATCTGCCCCACGATCACTTCGGATCAAATCCTCGGTGACGGCAAAGTGTTCACTTTCAGCGACGCCACCGCCGGTCCAGGGCGTCTCCAGATCCTCCTCATCGGCGACAGCACGACCGAGGCAAGTATCCCGAAGAAGCTCGCGCCGGATGAACCGCAGTTCGAGGATTTCATCCGCATCCTCCTCGCCACCGAACCCGACCTGCCGCCTGTGGATGTCTACAATGAAGGTGTCAGCGGGGAATACATCCGCCGGCTCATTGACAGCGGTCGTTACGACAAGTCTATCGCGACGAAGCCGAAGGCGGATTATATTTTTATCCGCTACGGTCTCAACGATGCCTCGAAGCGGGAGAACTTTACGGAGAATTTTCCCAAAGACTTTCGCGAGTTACTCGGTCGCCTGCGGCAGGATCATCCTGATGCCATGCTCATCCCGATGACCGCAATTCCCTACTCGACGGTGAACAATCATGCGGAGGTCAACGCGCTCATAACGCGAATCGCTGCGGAGGAAAAGCTGCCGCTCTTTGACATCGCTCCCCGGTATCTCAGCGAGCTGGAGAAAGGCCCCGACATGCTCAATTACCGTCGTTATGCCCTCTCCAAGGTGCCCGAAGCTCTGCGGCCTCTCGCCACGCCCTATATTCAACCCGGCGCGGATCCCCAGATTGTGGTGCTAGACAACCGGCTTGACGCTCTTTTTGGTCACCTTCCGGGATGGTATTCCGACCGCCACCCGACTCTGGCGGGGTATAATGTGATTGCGAGTGAGACGGCGAAATTTCTGGCACCGATGATTCGGAAGAGCCGTGGAAAGAAGGGGTGAGAGAGTCCGATTGGGACGAATTCGCGAAAGAAAAGCACGGGTGAGTTCCCAAGAGACCTCCCCATCAGCCGCATTTTGTTATGACTCCCCCGAGGTGAAACAGTTCTTTCTCTCCCCTCCTTACCGCCTTTCCCTCACTACAAAAACAAACAAACCGATATACTTCTACTAACCACTTGCTCACTCGGACCATCACCGGGTTGAGGGATTGAAAGAGCAAATCCCTGCCGTTGCGCAACCATCCGTTGCCGGACTATGCTTCCGGCTGGACACGTACGGTGACACCCATTACGCTTTCGTCCTAATCTGAACTCACCATGAAAACTCCCATCGCTCAAATCGCCGTCATCCTCTCCCTCGCCGCCGTGCTTTCCTGCCGG
>JAGNMT010000192.1 GCA_017991025.1 Verrucomicrobiales bacterium | reverse complement strand
CTTCCCTGCCTTTCTACCTGTTTTGAAAAACCCATTAACTGACCCGAAGCCTAGATTCGAGGTCGCCCCGTCTGGCGGAGGTGGCGTCTTAGGGCTTATCGCGCTGAGCGAGTCGCCGTTTTGCGATGAGATCTTTTCGCAGGAAATTCTGCAAAAAGGACGCTGGTTGGTGGAAAATGGATCAGTTCGGGTCGTTACGGCGAATATTCAGGGCAGGTTTGCGGGAGTTTTCGGCCAGGTTACCGGCGAAAGAGGGGGGCCGAAGGCTGAGGTAAGCATTGTCATCCACCGTGGTGAGGAAGGCTGGAAAGTGGATGGCCGGAGTGATCAATCGTCAAGACCGAACGACGAGCACGTTGCGGCTTTGCTTATGGCGGCGATGCTGGAAAAAGGAGCGGTCGCTGATCTATCTTTCGGGCTGGGAAAACTCCGCAGCGGTATCTACCTTTTCTCGGCGGACGTCCGGGCGGGAATACTGCATTGGGATGATTCAGACGCCCGCGCAGTACTGGAAAACATGCCTCTCGCGCGACTTGACGGTGACAATCCGAGAGTGGAGACCCGCCTGCGGGCGATGGGGCTGAAGCGGCTTGTGGAACTTTATCCCTGGGATGAAATCGTGCCGGAGTATCGTCAGTGCTATGCCTACTCGGCGATCAGGCGGGGGATGCAGGAGGTCTTTTGGGCGGACTTTCTCGCCAATCGCCGGAAGGAACTGGAGTCTCTCGATTGCGAGATCACCGTGGACCCGGACTTCGGACTCAAGGTCGTTGAACCGCTCGACTTTTACGGGGAGATGCATGCCGAGGAGGAGGCCGTCGACTGGTTTGGCTTTGAGTATGGTATCCGGCGAGGGGAGGAGAAGATCAATCTGCTTCCTTTTCTCGTGAGGTATCTCGAAAGCAAAGCGTCGGGATTTTCCCTGACGAATCTCGAAAAGATGCCATCCGGGAAGAAGATCCCCATTCAAATGGGAGATTCGGGAAATTACGTCGCCATTCCCGTTGGCAAACTGCAAACAATTCTCGGTATTCTGACCGAACTTTTTGATGTGCATCCGATTTCAGAGGAAGGAACGGTGCGGCTTCACCATGTGAGGGCGGCGCAGTTGACGCGCTATAAAGGGGAGTCGGCGATAGTCGATATTGCTCCTGAGGCTCTTCGGAAGCGGGCGGCTGAATTGGAGACGTTGCGTCCGAGAGAGAATCCGGAAGCGCCACAGGGCTTTCTCGCATCGTTGCGCCCCTACCAGCAGGACGGTTTCGAGTGGCTTCAGTTTCTCAGGGAGCAGAAACTGGGCGGTATCCTCGCCGATGACATGGGGCTGGGAAAGACGATTCAGACGCTCTGCCATCTTCATTTTGAAAAGATGAACGGGAGGGGTGACCTCCCGAGCTTGATTCTGGCACCAAAAAGCGTCGTGCCGAACTGGGAGAAGGAGGCGAAAAAGTTCGCGCCGTCACTCAAGGTTCTCGCGTTGCAGGGGCCGAACCGGAAGAAATACTATCCGATTTTACGCCACTGCGATCTTGTCGTGACCTCTTATCCGGTTCTCTTCCGAGATGCCGAGGAACTGCTGAATCAGCCCTTTCACTATGTCGTGCTTGACGAAGCCCATACGATCAAGAATACCGCTTCTCAGATCACCAAGGTGGCCTGTAAGATCGATGCGAGACACCGGCTCTGTCTTTCCGGCACGCCGATTGAGAACCATCTCGGGGAACTATGGTCGCTCTTTCATTTCCTCACGCCGGGATTCCTCGGTACCGAGGAGAGTTTTACCCGTTGTTTCCGCATCCCCATTGAGAAACACCGCGATGAGGGCCTCCGGAAGCGGCTCGTTGAAAGGGTCGCCCCTTTGATGCTCCGGCGGACGAAAACTCTCGTTGCGCACGACCTGCCTCCGAAGACGGAGATTGTGAGAACCGTGGAACTGCATCCCAAGCAGGTTGAGCTCTACGAGGCGGTCCGGGCGGCAGTGAGCCGTGAGGTGCATGAAGAGATCGCCCGGCTGGGGGCCGAGAAAAGTAAATTACTCGTGCTCGATGCCCTGCTGAAACTGCGTCAGGTGTGTAACCATCCCCAACTCTTGAAGTTTCCCTCGGCGCAAAAAGTGAAACATTCCGCCAAGATGGATCTTCTCATGGAATGGATACCCTCCATGGTCAAGGAGGGGCGCCGTATTCTGATTTTTTCGCAGTTTACCGGGATGCTCTCGATCATTGAGCAGGCCTTGACGAAGGAGGGGGTTCGTTATTTGATCCTGACCGGCCAATCTAAAGATCGGGGCCAACTCTGTGACGATTTCCAGGCGGGCAGGGCTCCGGTCTTTCTCATCAGTCTTCGTGCCGGTGGAACGGGGCTGAACCTGACCGCCGCCGATACCGTGATTCATTTCGACCCGTGGTGGAATCCCGCTCTGGAGTCTCAAGCTACCGATCGCGCCTACCGGATCGGTCAAAAAAATCCGGTCTTTGTCTACAAGCTCATTACGGCCGGTACCATTGAGGAGAAAATACTCATGCTGCAGCAGAAAAAGCGGGCGCTTTTTGAAGGCATTCTTGAAGGCACCCCCCAGAAACTCTCGTTCTCGGAGGCGGAACTGGAAGACCTGCTCTCGCCAATGAAGTAGATCAAAAGGGGCCGGGCCGGAATGGCACGGATTAAGGGTCATGACTCGACATTCGATGGGCTTCGCGAAGATTTTAGAGCGAAGCGCGGTAGGGACGCCTCGCCGGGGCGTCCGCCGATGGTTGGAAGAGCGCGTATCGCGGACGCCCCGGCCAAGGGTGGCCCCGCGGTGCGTCCCTACCGGAGGCCTTCGGATGCGAAAGAATTCGTGGCGGACGGGCTTTCTGAATACCGCTTAATAGACGAGCCCGGGGATCTTTCCGTGCGCGATGAGCCGACCCTTTTGTGACTCCATGTCGAAAATGTCCACGCCGCATCCGGTAAGGCCTTTAACGGACTTGCCGCGTGCCCCGAAAATATAGTGTTTGTCGGTGGCTGCATTGTATCCCAGGTAGAGCATGACATGGGAGACGCGGTGCCCCGAATCCCAGGTGCCGCCCCAGAAAATGAGATCGCCGGGAGAGAGCTTCTTGAAAAGTTTGTCATAAGCCGATTTTCCGTATACGTCATCGAGAAGGTCCTTCTCTTTGAGCCAGTCATACTGGTCGTAGGAGGTTCTCGGTACGTCTTTGATCCCGATTTTTGTGAGCAGGTATTGGATCGTGGAAGAGCAGTCGAGCCCGCCGGAATCCGGATCTTCAGCCCCGAAGACATAGGACAGCTTTTGATCGGCGAGGGCGTGCGCTTCGGCTCGCAGTTGTTCGAGCGTTGGCCCGTCGGCTTTTTTTGGTTTGTCCGATTCTTTCGGGACATCAGCCTTCTTCACCTCCTCTGACTTCTCTTCCGCTGATTTAAGGGTTGGTGGGGCTTCCGGCGGGCTGTCGGCTTTATCCGGCTCTTTTGCCGTGTTCGGGGTCTCGGCTTTGGCTACTGGCTCCGGGGGCAAAGTCGATTCGACGAGATCGGGCCCGGGAATCGCAGGAGGTGACAAAAGGCTGGCCGGAGTATTTTCCGGAATAGGCGGGGGAGGGATCTTCACCGATAGTGTCTGGCTCTTCGTCTGGTCCATGCCGCCCCGGACACTTTGCTTGATGGGAACGATGGGACGAAAGGAGCGTTCTTTTACCTTTCCGGGTTCAGCTCGAACACCGGGTGAGATACCGCCGCTGATCAGGATGACCAAAATGAAACCAAGAGTGCTGCCAGGAAAATGCATGGCAGTAAACTTAAGGTAGGTTTATAAAAAGCAAAACTAAAATTTTAAAATTTCTTCCGAAAGAGCAGCAAAAATTAAAAATTTCCGTTAGTAGCCCAAGCTCCCTCTCAGCTAAACGGCCAAAAAGCTACCTGATCGTCACGACGTGATAAAACAGCTCCTCTCAAAACAGCGTCGAGATCTTAAAACCCAGGTAATGCGCCGTCAAATCTTCGCGCAGCAGTTGGGTCTGGTAGTCGATCTCGAAGTTGACCCCGTTGTCAGAGAGCAGGCGCAGACCTGCTCCCAGCGTGAGCCAGTCGGTGCCAGGGGCGGCACCGGGACGATTGAAGGTGAAGGCTGGCGCAGCGACGAGCGAGGCATTCACGACTCCTGAGTCGGGCTGATACTCGTGTTCCCACGCCGCCGAGCCCTGGAGCGTGAAGAGGCCGCTGTTGACACGCTTGGTTCTCGACATCTGCCAGCCGAGACTGCTGACCGAGGATTCGAATTTGCGGGTACCGTAGGCGAGAGCGGCGAGGCCTCCACCGGTTTCAGTGTAGGCATCGATCTCGCCCTGGGTGTGGTCAAAGCCGAGCGTAGGACCGGTCACGAGCCCCTGAAATTCAAAATTCTTTCCCCCGTTGACGCTGAAGGTGTGGGTATCCGAGTCGGTATTACCGAAGGCGTTGCCACCTGCGGTGAGCGTGTTGCGGATCAGATCATTCTCGAAGGAGCCGTAGCTGTAGAGCACATCCGCATAGGCTCCGTTCTTGAAGTAGGTCGCATAGACGGAGGCCATCTGTCCCTCGATGTCCACACTTCCCAGATTCTGGTCGAGATCGGTGTCGCTCTCGGCATAGGAAAAGGCCGTGCCGACGTTGAGGTTTTCCGAGGCAAAGTATTCCACCCCGACCGAGCCGGCGTAGGTGTTGTTTTTAAAACCGCGATTCACGGCGTCGAGGGCATCCTGCTCGACATTACCGATGTCACCGACGGTGTAGAGTTCCCAGCGTTCCGGCTCGTGGAGGTCGGCGGCGATTGCCTTCGCGTCGATCGGAGCCTTTCCCTGACCGATCGAGAGACTCATCATGACAGGGAGACCGCCATCGGCCACGGAGGAAGCCGCCGGCATATCTTCGAGACCGAGCGCCTGGCGCATCGTGATGCCCTGATTGGCGGCGAAGTTCAGGTATTGAGGCAGCGCACGATTGGCGGTGACCCAGGATTGGCTGTTGAAAAGACGCGGGTTGCTCATGTGCGAGCGGGCCCGGACGATACGGCCGTTATGGAGACCGCCGAGGACCGTACCGATCGCGCCGTTGACGCCAGATACGGTGGAGTCACTGAGGAACATCCCGGTGGTGTTGGCCGAGTTGATGACATCTTGGGTGGGACCTGTGATGACTTCTTTTTTTTCGACTTTGAGCACCGCAATGGGCTCTTCTTTCGTTTTGCTCTCTTCGACCGAGAGGGTGATCCGCAGACCGTAATGCTCCCAAACGACTTCGGCGCCCGGAATGAGATTGGAGAAATTGTAATCGAGTTCAATGATTGAATCGCTGAAGCTAACCGATTCGTACGTCGATCTGGACAGGATCGAGACGTAGGCAGAATTATACGATTCGACGTTATTTTCGAGAGATACGCTGAATCCAAGGCCCCCCGAGCCCATATACTTACTCGAGTGGTATGTTTCGTTGAGGTCCAGTGTCGATTCAGATAGATAAAATGACGTGTCCCCATTAAAGAGACCGGTCATGGATCCAGAAATGCGTTTCAACGTACGCTGATGCCGGTAGTAGTTAACTTCGGCCGCTGATGCAGCGGAAGATGATGCAGAAAAATTGGCAACCGTAGGTCCCTTACTCGAGGTCTCAACAAATGAAATCAAACCGTTTGAGAGTTGCCCTACTCCCGGCAGACTACTCCACGCTCCATCCGCCGACATATTAATCACTCCATTGAAGCGAAGCGATGTTTTCTCCTCGAAGACCGTACTCTTGATAAAAGTGATCCCGAGATTACCCGATTGTCTCAGCCAAAGAACATCACCCCCGTCATCTTGCGCCTTGGCCCCATGCGCGGCGGTCAACAGCAGAAGCAGGAGAAAAAGCCGGGTAAGGAGAGTATTCATGAATACGTGGTTCAGAGAGCGTAAAGAATTTAGCAGAAAACTTGCCACAACGGCCTTTTTTCCTATGGAATCCTGATGTGTTAGGGTGAAAATGCGAGGCCGTCAATCGGTTTTTTCTGACAGCAGCCTCGCAAAATTCACCCCGCCGCCTTAGTAACTCGACAACAATGCGTTACAAATTAGAACAGCCTCCTCAAAACCGCGTCGAAATCTTGAAGCCCGCCTCGTGGGCCGTGAGATTTTCGCGGAGGAGCTGCATCATGCGAGGGACAGGCCCCGCAGAAAGCCAAGGTGGGGCAGACATTCCTGTCTGCCCTTTAGCCACATTCGGACGTTTCCAGCGGTACGCAAAAGCGCATCCGCTCGCGAAAAGGGCGACCCTGAGGTCGCCCTTACGGAAAGTAAACTGCCGCTAAAAGGCTAAACAGCTATTAGCTCGTCACGACGTGATAAACAGCTGATCCGCCCCTCGGGGCGGATCAAATCACTCTATCATTCCCACCATCCACGGGCACCTGTGCGCCGGTCGTTTTTCCGAAGATCGGGCCGGCCATGGCCGAGACCATGTTGCCGACATCGCGTGAGGTGATCTCGGTCTTGAGCAGATTCCGGGTCTTGTATTCCTCCACGGTCATTCCGTAACGCTCGGCGGAACGTTTCAAGTTCTCCGGGGTCCAGAGTTTAGTATCAAAAACCGCATCGGGGTGAATAATGTTGCATCGCACACCGAAGGGGGCCAGCTCCAGAGCGGCGACACGACAGAGTTGGGTGAGTCCGGCCTTGGCGCAGGAGTAACTGGCCGCACCGGCCCCCGGGGCATTCACATTGCGTGATCCGACGAGGACGATGGCTCCATCGATTCCGTTCTTGAGGTAGGGGATGGTGTACTTGAGCAATTTCTGATGACTTGTCAGGTTCACGGCCATGGACTTGTCCCAGTTGCCCTGTTCGAGGCTCTCGAGGTAGGCGCCGGCGGTGAAGATCCCGGCGTTGCTGACGAGGATGTCGATGCCGCCGAACTGACGCACGACACTCTCGACCGCCTCGAGGACTTTCGCGTCATCGGTCAGGTTCGCGACGATGCCGATGCCGCCGATCTTTGCCATTTGCTCTTCGATCTCGGG
>JAGNMT010000191.1 GCA_017991025.1 Verrucomicrobiales bacterium | reverse complement strand
CCCGATTTGGAATGATTACTATGGATCGGTGAGTGAGAGCAAAGGGTGGTTGATGAATCAAGTGAGTGTCGTCAGTCAATTTCTTCAAAGTAATCTTCCCTCGGCAAGTGCGGCACTGATTGGATTCGGATTCGGATTGAGAAGGTAGCGCCGCCTGCCCGTTTTCTCTTTGTCCTGGCGAAAATCGGGTTGAAAAGGCAAGGACTGAGGGTGAGGAGTACGGCCTCTACGATTTTGTTATTCCGCCAAGATGACGACTTTCTCGATTCTAGCCGAAGCCACCGATGGAGGTTCGAAGATTGACCTTTATCTCTTTCCCGCGGTTGCTGTCGCGATTGCGGTAATCATTTGGCTGTTTCTTTGGTATTTCTGGAGGGATTGCAGCGACGAAGGTCTGCCGGCTGAAGTTGGTGGCGACACGCATCCCGGCCGCGTTTCCGTTCCGGCGGTGACGGATTCAACGTCGGCGGTAGCGGTCGGGGAAAGCCCGCGCCAATCGACGAATCGTAACCCAGGAACTGCTGCCTCTTCGCCGGTCAAGCCCTCGGCGATCGAAACGGCTGCGACTGCGGCCTCCGGTGCGGATGTGAAAGGAGGAACGGCGAAAGCGGAGGATGGAAAAATGTCGGCTGAGTTCAAGACAGCGACGGAAGAGCAGGCGGCGGCTCAATTCGCCGGAGAACTTACTGAAGGCACGGTGCGACAGGATCCCGTCTACGGGATTCTTTACGTCGGGAAGCCCGATGCGATCGACGATCTCAAGTTGATTAAAGGGGTTGCCAACGTCTTGGAAGGGAAATTGAATGAGATTGGGGTATACCGTTTCAAACAGGTCGCTGTCTGGACGGAGCCGGCCTGCAGGGAGTTTTCTAAGATGATGACTTCGTTCAAGGACCGGATTTATCGGGACAACTGGATCGCGCAGGCAAAGCAGTTTCACTTTGACAAATACGGTGAGAATCTCTGACATGCGAAAGGATCTCCCGGAGGGGGGGTGGCAATCTCAGAATTATGGATGAAACGGGAAAAAAATGCCTTCACCTGGGGGAAATTGAAAGAATTTTGCAGGCGCACGTATTGTATGATGATACGTTGATCGCTTTGGGCTATGTTTGCCGAGGGCAGAGTGACGGGATCGCTTGATATCCCCTTACCTCCGAATTCAAAACCTTTTTATCCTGAGAATGCCGTCTGACCGTAGTTATCACCATCCGCTGAGCCGTTGTTCGCGATTGGTTCCGTTGCTCTCCCTTGCGTTCACGTCGTGTGTCATGATGCCGGCCAACACGCCGCGGGATCAGCGGCGCTCTCTGGCGAAGTATGATTCCATCGGGATTGATGCGCCCGTGTCACTGCCCGAGTTGAAGGACCGGACCGATAAGGGCTTTTCGGCACCGGATTTCCTGACCCTTCATTCCGGGTTGATTGTTAGCGGAAAATACATCGACTCGGACTTTAAGTCGAAATTGGCGACAAGTCGTGAAGCGCAGGCGGGTGTCCTTGAACTTGGCTTCTCGGTTCCCATTGCCAAGGGCGGGTCCGATTTCGGCAGTTGTGCTCCGGTGACCAGTGACGGTTATTTTCTAACCGCATCGCATGTCCTCGCGCACGCCGATTCTTACGTTCTCTATGCGACCTCAAGTAATCGGAAGACGTTCATCGATTATGCTCCGCTGCGGGTGGTCTATCGTAACGACGCGGCCGATTTTGCTATCGTCAAAGCGAAGATAGCGACACCCCGTTATCTCAGATACAGACGGGAACCTCTTACTCCCAGCAGCACTTTGTTTGCCGGCGGTTGGATGCACGAAAAGGGTGGTGGTCTTTTTCTCGAGAATCAGGAGATATCCGGGGTGACCAGCGAGCATTTTAAGAAAGTTGTTACAACCCTGCCCATGATCAAAGGTGACAGCGGATCCCCCCTTATCGACCAGCATGGCCGCCTTTGCGGGGTTCTAAGCACCATGAGACTGGGGGTGGTTGTTAAAATGAAACCCAAGTCTACCGCCGTTATGATGGATGCTGACGAGATTGATCGGCTGATCCGTCAGGACCGCGGCCGATAGTCATTCGGGTTCTCCACCCGTGGCAGCGAACCGCCGAATCTCAGGGTCACGCGGGAAGGCGCTCGATCTCGGCACCCAGATTGATGAGCTTCTCATCAATGTGTTCGTAACCGCGATCAATGTGATAGACCCGGGAGATTTCCGTGTTTCCTTTGGCCGTAAGGGCCGAGAGGACGAGGGCGGCCGAGGCGCGCAGATCACTTGCCATGACGGGGGCGGCGCTAAGTTGGGCGACACCGTTGATGATGGCGGTACCGTCATCGACTTCGATATTGGCACCCATACGCTTCATTTCCGAGGCATGCATAAATCGTTGGGGGAAGATGGTGTCTCTTACAACACTCATGCCGGGGGTGGTCGCAAAAAGCGCGCACATTTGAGCCTGCATGTCAGTCGGGAAGCCGGGGTAGGGTTCAGTCGTGATATTAGCCCCGACCGGGTTCTTTGCCCGCGAGACGGTCACGGTTGTTTTGGTCGTTTCCACTTTGCAACCGCATCGGCGAAGCACTTCAGTGAGGCTTGAGAGGTGCTCCGGAACAACCCGCTTGATCGTGATGCTCTCTTTCGCGGCCATGGCGCCGGCGATCATAAAGGTGCCGGCTTCAATGCGATCAGGAATCACCGTATGCTCGACACCGCCGAGTTCGCTAACGCCCTCGATCTGAATGCGCGGAGTGCCGGCTCCGGTGATTTTTGCCCCCATGGCATTGAGAAAATTAGCAAGGTCAACTACCTCCGGTTCGCAGGCCGCACCGGTGATCACCGTCGTGCCCTTTGCGAGGACGGCGGCCATCATGACATTGTCCGTTCCCAGAACGGTGGCACCGTGCTTACCGCTCATGTCGATAACTTTTCCGGTGAGGCCATAGCGGGCCTCAAGGTGAACATTGCCGCCTTCGACGGTGGCTTCAGCGCCAAGTCCTTCGAGACCGCGCAGGTGAAGATCGATCGGGCGGTCACCGATGACACAGCCGCCGGGTAGAGAAACACTGGCCCGGTTGTGGCGGGCAAGAAGAGGACCCATTACGCATACTGAGGCACGCATTTTGCGAACGAGATCATAGGGTGCCTCGTGGCTGCGGAGCTTTTCACACTTAATGACGACGTTGCCGCTCGCCCGTTCCACTTCAGCGCCGAGATTCTGAAGGATTTGCAACATGTAGTTGGTATCCGATACATCAGGGACACGGCGGATCACGCACTGCTCACGGGTCAGGAGTGTCGCAGCCAGAATGGGGAGCGCGGCGTTCTTGGAGCCACTGATATTGACGCTTCCTTCCAGTTGCTTTCCTCCGTGAACGATGAACTTTTCCATTTCTATTTCTTGAAAATACGGTTTGTGTGATAGTAATAAACTGGGCGGGACACTACTCGATTTACACGGATTTGGTAGCAAAAAGAAAGCGTTCGATCCCACTGAGGTCGGATTGGACTTCGACCGGATCAAAACCGAGGTCCCCGGCGAGGAGGCGCAGGGCTTCCGCCTGGCCGATGCCGAACTCCATCGCAATCAATCCGTCGGGAGCGAGGAAGGCGGCAGACTCCCTAAGGAAACGTTCCATGATCTCGGTTCCCCTTGGGCCTCCGTAAAGCGCGAGGGACGGGTCTCGACGGACTTCGCGACTCAGTTGGGTTTCTTCATGGTCTGGAATATAAGGAAGATTGGCAACGATGAGGTCAAATACACCCTCGATCGACGAGAATAGATCGCTTTCCACAAAACGCACTTGAGCGCCGCCGTCAGGGAGCACGGCGGCATTTTCGCGCGCGAGGTCAAGCGCTTCCGGTGAGAGGTCGGCAAGGATAACCTGAGCGGCTCGTCCCATGAACTGGTGGGCGAGGGAGAGTCCGATCACGCCGGAACCACATCCCATATCGAGAATCGAAACCGATTGGGGCCACTGCCGCGAAAATAGCTTGCGCGTGAGCTCCTCGGTTTCAGGCCTGGGAATGAGCGCGCGGTGATCGGTCTTGAAATCGAGATCGCAAAACTCGACGGTGCCGAGAAGGTGCTGAAGAGGCTCGCCGCGTCCCCGTCGTTTTGTCAAATCGCGCAGGCTTTCGAGTGCGTTCTCCGGGATCTCCCGGTCGAAGTCGATATAGAGCTGCATTCGACCCGTCTTGAGAACATGCGCAATGAGCAGTTCCATATTGAGACGGGCCTCTTCAACATCGTGTTTTTGAAGATACTCCGTTCCCTTCTTCAGGGTGTCGAGGATGGTCGCCATGGAATGTTGAGTCCCTCAAAAGCCAAATCGGCTGGAAGGGAGCGGGCGAGTCTTGAAGATGGAGAAGGGCGGGATGGTGACGTCTTTGCCGCTATTGAAGAACGGCGTTTTATGGAGCTGGCTGCTGAAAAAATGTATCTGGCCGTCAGGTCCGATGGTAAGCCCGGCAGGCCACGTGATCCGCGGGTCAAGGAGGAGTTGTCGAAGGTTCAGAAAATTTTCTTCGGGGGCGACGTAATCGATGGAACCGCGCGGGATATCGCCAAAATAAATGCGCCCCTTCGAATCGATCACCATACTGTCGCAAATGGGTTTGGGGGAGACACCGACAACCTGACTGGTGAGCACGTGGGGCAGGATCGCGGGGTCGGTAAGGAGTGCCGTCTTGATTTTGAATAGTGAAGCGCCGTTTCGTGGTCCGTAATAGAGCCATTCACCCTTTTTATCGAGGGCCATCGGACTCACTCCGGTGAGAGGTGTGGCGATGACCCCGTCAGGGCGTCTAACCTCGATAGGCTGTCCGGCAATCAAGAGTTGGATCGCCGGGTCCATTTGCACGGAGCGATCCCTTTCGAGAACACGCCGCGTCAGCCCCGTCTGGATATCCACAACGATGATCGCGGAACTGAAACCGTCAGCGGGATCGGCGATATAGATGTAGCGGCCCGCCGGGTCGAGGGCGATGTTCGTGAGGAAGGAATTGGGGGAGAGCGCAATCGCGTCGATGACGATGCTCTTGTGGTGCACATCCCGTTTTGTGTCCCAGGCTACGAGCTTGGCCGCCGTTCCCGAGCGTCTCCCGTTATCGAGCATCCAGACGATTCCCCGGGAGTCGCAGGCGATGCCGAGAACAGAGTCAAGGAGCAGCGGATCCCCCGATCCCGCGGTGTTCATTGCTTCGGTGGGGAAAGGCAACCAGTTCCCGGAGCGATCAAATTTCATCACCCGGAAAAAAGGCTGAAAAAACTGATGGGACGAGATTACATATTCGCCGGATGGCAGCATACACATCCCGGCCGGGCCGGTCGGGGCCTGCGATGTTTCCTGCAGTTCAGCATCGTTCTTTTTGAAGTTGAACGTGGGAAGTTTGAAATCCGGCGCCGGAAGCTCGAGCGTAAAAAACAGCAGCAAAGCCAGTGCCATCTGACACGATCCAAGCGATGTCGAAGCGGCTATTGACCTGCCTGGTCGGGGAGGGTGGCTGAATGAAACTGGCATGCCGAATAGGAAAGGAAAATCAAGGGAAAGGTATCGTGGTAAAGAGCGCGGAATGTCGGATTCGGAATGGGGACTCGGGCGGTTAGATCAGCAGTTCCGGGTAGGATTTGGCAGCCATTTCCAGACATTGACCGCGGACCGCATCAGAGGTTCCGCATGTCCTCAGCCGGTCTGTCATTTCCCGGCAAACAGTCGAGTCGAGACGCGAAATGGCGCGTCGTGTTCTTAGCAGTTGCGCGGCACCGACGGATAACTCATCGATGCCGAGACCCACCCATATCGGGGCCATGACAATATCACTGGCAACTTCACCACAGATGCCACACCAGATTCCGTTGCGATGGGCCGCCTCGACCGTTTCCCTAATCATCGCAATTACTGCGGGGTGATAGGGTTGATAGAGGTGTGCAACCCTGTCGTTCACGCGATCTACCGCCGTGGTGTACTGGACAAGGTCATTGGTCCCAATACTGAAAAAATCGACTTCCCGGGCGAGGTGGTCGGCGATCATGACGGCGCTGGGGATCTCAATCATGGCCCCGACCTCGATTTTTTCGTCGAAAGAGACGCCGATGAGGCGAAGTTCCTCCTTCGCCAGTTCGAGTTGCGTCCGGGCCCCCTGCAATTCCTCGAGGGTGGAAATAAAGGGGAACATCAGCCTGACTTTTCCAAAGGCGCTCGCCCGAAGAATCGCTCGAAGCTGAATCCTGAAATCGTCCGCTTCATCGAGACTGAGCCGGATACCCCGCCATCCCAGGAAAGGATTCGGCTCGGGGTTTTCAAAAAGCTCGGGGCACAGTTTGTCACCGCCGATGTCAACGGTACGGATGATGACGCCGTGAGGGGCGGTTGCCTCGGCTACGGTCCGGTAATTCGCGGTCTGGTTTTCTTCCGTCCTGAGATCAATCCTGCTAAGGTAGAAGAACTCCGTGCGATAAAGACCCACTCCTTCCGCTCCCTGCTCTGAGACGCCACCCAGCTCTTCAATGAACTCGATGTTCGCGGAGAGGATGATCTTTTTTTGATCCGCCGTGAGGGTTTCCTGGTGCTTGAGCGGCTCGAGATCCGTGAGGACGGATTTTTCTCTTTCGGCCAATGACTGATACTCAGCGAGAGTGGCCGAATCCGGGTTCAGGATGACGAGACCGTGGTAACCGTCAATAAGGACCACGTCACCAGCGGAGAAGTCATCGGGGAATTCATGCAGTGCCACCACCGCGGGGATACTCAACGACCTCGCCATAATGGCGGTGTGCGAGGTGGGACTGCCAATCTCGGTCGCAAAGCCGAGGACACGTTTACGGTCGAGGCTCACCGTGTCCGACGGGGTGAGGTCGTGGGCGAGGAGGACTCGGGTATTCGGCTGGAGAGACCGGCTGCCGTCGGCGGTTTCGACAGTCCAGCGGAGATTCTTGAGGACTCGTTTCGCAACATCCTCGATATCCACGGCCCTTTGTCTGAGATAAGGATCGGCAATCTTACGCAGCGAATCGATGTAGTGCTTTACGACGGTGTAGTAGGC
>JAGNMT010000190.1 GCA_017991025.1 Verrucomicrobiales bacterium | reverse complement strand
TGCGCGAGCCTCTGGCCGGTCTTGTCATCTATGCCATTGCGAGAATGAGCCGAACGGAATCAACCCGGAGGGGCGTATCAGTGAGGTATTTCTTCAGCTCGACCTGAGCCGCCTCGAGCATCGCAATCTCGTCCTGCCTCACAGGGTGCTGCATCTCCTGAAGTCTGATAAGACGCTCGACTTCTTCGCCGATCTTTTCATCCATGCGCTCGATCGCCGCCGCGCGGATCTCGTCGGCCACCGTTTCCGATTCCCTGTTCGCCACTTCGAGCAGGGGCGGTATGGTTGCACGCAGCGCCCGGGACTTTTCCCGGAGGAACGTACCCGGTCCCGGACGTCCGTCGCGGCGGATTCGCTCGATATCAAAGTCCGCCGTCCGGTTGCGGCCCTTTTGATCTACGATGACCCGAATCGGTTTTGAGGGCAGGAACCGTTCGGCGTGAAGATGTTCGGGGGCGACGCATTCGAGAACACAGACGGTCTCGACCATGAGGAGCTGTTCGCCCACTCCTTCGAGTCGAAAGAAGCCGGCATTGCCATGGTCGGTCGAAATGAGACTCTCGAGGGCGCTCGTCACGATGGGGTGATCCGGCGTCAGGAAGGTGATTTCCTCGCGGGTCAGGGCGAGGACCCGGTCGAAGGTCACGGAAAGGCCCTCCTCGGGCAGGCCGGGGAAAGCATCGGCAGAGAAAAGGTGCTCCGGCGTCAGCACGTAACTACGATCACCGAGGTCATCGACTGTAACCCCAAAATGATCAAAAACCTTCAACATGAGGTGTTCAAGGCGATTGTCCTCATCCAGGGTCTCGATCCGGGAGACGAGCGCCTGTCCCTGATCGCGGTCAAAAGAACTTATCTCGAGGAGATGGTCGCGGCCGTTTTCCAGTTCTTTATCCAGCTGCAATTTGTAGGCCTTCGTGCGGTCGAGGAGGTCGGGGAGCTCCTCTTCACGCTGCACCGGATCGGCTTCGAGAAGGCGCTCCAGCTCATCGCGGAATTCGCGGTGTATCGTGCCCGCTCCGTGGAGCGTGTGCTCAAACGCGCCGAGGCCCCGGTGATACCAGAGTGCCTTTAACTCCTCCCCGGTGCCTTCAACAAAGGGAACATGAATGTGAATGTCCTGCGTCTGGCCGATACGGTCGAGTCGTCCGATACGCTGCTCGAGAAGCCCGGGATCGGACGGCAGATCGAAAAGGACGAGATGATGAGCGAATTGGAAGTTCCGCCCCTCCGACCCGATCTCCGAACAAATCAGGACACGGGCACCCATTTCCTCATCGGCAAACCAGGCCGCGTTTTTGTCCCGTTGCAGGAGTGTGAGGCCTTCGTGAAACATTGCCGCCTGGGCACTGATCCGCTCGCGCAGCGCCGCTTCAATGGCCTCAACCGTTTCTTTGGCGTGAGTGATGAGGAGAAACTTTGATTCCGGATCGGCCCGCAGGAGCGATTTGAGCCAGTCCATCTTCATCTCGAAGGCATCCGATTCCTCACAGGCGATCGGGCTGAGGTGGGCGATTCGTTTTGGAAAGGTGTCGAGAACGAGGCGGCGATTGCGGAAAAGCACTCGCCCTGGTCCGTGTAGATCGATGAGCGCATGGCGACACGAGTCACGGCGGGCGGGGGTTTGATCTTCCTTGAGTCTGGCGGCGGCTTCTTTGCCAAGAAGTGTCGCGATCGATTTCAGTTCCTTAGCCGTGAGCGCTTTTTCCGAGCGCAGACGATCCGCGAGATCTGAAATGGTCCTGTACTTCTCGGATTCGTGGATGAACTCATTCAGATCGGAAAAGCGGGCCGGATCGAGCAGTCTGAGGCGGGCAAAATGCCCCTCGCGTCCGAGTTGCTCAGGGGTCGCGGTGAGGAGAAGGAGTCCCGCCGAATTTTTTGCGATGGCCTCGACCGCGTCATATTCCGGGCTAGAGGACTCGACGCTCCACTCAAGGTGATGCGCCTCATCCACTATCGTGAGGTCCCAGTCACCGGCCGCAGCCTGCTCTGCCCGTTTCGGATGCGAAGCGATCCACGAAGTCGGGCAGAGAATCATCTGATCGTCGAAAAAAGGATTCACTGCTTTTTCGGGATCGGCGGCGAGGGCGCCCGCCTCGATGGAAACCGCTCGTTCTTCGTCATAAATCGCGAAGGACATGGCAAAACGGCGATAGAGCTCGACAAACCATTGATTCACGAGCGCATCAGGCACGAGGATGAGAATCCGCGAGGCCCGCCCGCAGAGATGGAGACGATGAAGAATAAGGCACGCCTCGATCGTTTTCCCGAGACCCACTTCGTCGGCAAGCAGCACGCGCGGCGCGGTACGGTTCGCGACCTCTTCGGCGATATAGAGTTGATGCGGAATTAACGAAATGCGCCCTCCGACGAGACCCCGGACGTCGCTGGCCCGGGCCTCGTGCTGAGCCCGGATCGCCGACTGGCGCAAGCTCCAGATGCGCGGATCGTCGCTAATTCCCGAGAGCAGGCGTTGCTCCGGTCGTTGCACATTCATCGTATCAGAGAGGCCGCTTTCCGGGAGTTCATGGCCCTCACTATCAATATAAATGAGGCGTTTGTTATCCTCGCGCACGCTGGCGACGACGAAAGCTTTGCCGGCCTGATCTTTGACCGTATCGCCCGGTTCGAATACGACCCGGCGGAGCGGCGCATTCCGCGCTGCATAGGTAAGGGTCTCCCCGACTGCCGGGTAAAAGGCCTGCACATTCGTGCTGTCTGAAGAGAGAATCAGGGCGAGCCCCAATTCCGTTTGGGTTTCACTGATCCAGCGCTGTCCCGGGGCAAACTGGGAGGGGTCAGCGGTGTCGGTCTGATATCGCGAGGCTTTCATTCGGAGGGCGAGAGAGTCAGAAGGGTAGCTCGTTTCACGCATTGCGCCACCTTTGGGAAGTGTAAAAATACACGTCACCGGGAAAGGGGTGTCGGGCATTTTACGGCGAGAGCCGCCACTCTCACCGCCGCGAACCGGAAAGCAGTCGGCGATTTGTGTCAGGAGACCCTGAAAAAGACCTCGACGGACACATTGGACGGGCAGCCGGACTCTCCTGCCCCGCAACCGATCAGGTAAATAGAAGGTGCGTCCCGGCTCCGGCGGCATCCTCATAAAACTGCCCGACCGTAAGGACATCATCGACACGGTCCCAGAGATCTTCTTTCTGCAACCCGAACATGTCCATTGCCAGTTTGCAGGCGAAAATTTTACCGCCGGAATCCGAGATGAGCTCGAGAAACTCGCGCACCGGGGGAATGTCGAGTTTCTCCATCTTCCGTTTCATCAGCCATGTGGCAAAGGCGCTAACGCCGGGGATCGTTCCCATCCAGGTCGGGAAGGGCAGCGTCATGGGCAGCCCGAGCATCGGCATGGCCATATTCAATGCAGAATTTCCCACCGTGGCGACCTTGAGGTGATCGAGTGTCTTATTTGCGAGCCCGTTCAGCCCAAAGAAAGTGAAGAAGAGCGAGGCCTCGATACCCTCCATGCGGGCGCCGTTCGCCATGATCAGGGCAGGATAGATACCGTCGAGCGAGCCGCGGCTGACGATGATACAGACTTTTTTGACGGGTTGATTGTCGGTGCTCATAGAGGTGAAGGAGAGGAGGTTTAAATACAGCCGACGGGTTTTGGAATACCGGCAATTTTAGAGGACTTTTTCAAGGGGCCGCCGGGGAACAGGTCATAGAGCTCTTTGGTCGTGACGACACCACTCTTGCCCATGCTCCGTATCGTGAGGGCGGCTCCTTTGGCCTGCTGTTCCCGGAGGTAGGAGATGACCCTCCGATGAGCGTCAGTGAGGGGCCCGACGTTCTCTTCTGCGGCAATGGCGGCAGCGATTTCCTCATTCCATAGGGTCATGTCGGTGAGGTAACCCTCTTCATTAACGTCGACCGGGTGGCCTGCGATGGTTTTGATCATGGTAGGTGGGGATGTTGTGTCGGTTGGGTGATCGGAGGGGGAATCAGACGTCGGCCGGTTTCTTCTTTTGCCGACTGATGCCCGGAAGAGGCCTCGCTTTGAGGAGCAGGTTCCAGTAAACATGACGGAAAGCGAGCTTTCCAAGGTGGTTGAGGCGGCTTTCCTCGAGCAACTTCAGGGGGCCGAAACGGAAAGGGAAAGGCCCCTCGTGGGGTTCGTACTCATAATTGAAGTCGATAATGAGGGCTTTTCCATTGCCCGATTCGATGAAGCAGTTGGAGTGGCCGTCGAACTCCTCAAGGAGAGGTTTACCCTCGATGAACCGGATGATGTTGTCGGCGAGAGTCTCGCTCTCAAAGTGGGCCACCGATCCGGCCTTGGAGGCGGGGAGGTTGGTCGCGTCCCCGAGGACAAAGACTGCCGGATATTGTAGTGATTGCAGCGTATGTTTGTGCGTCGCGATAAAGTCGAGATCGTCTCCGAGGCCGGAGCGGCGCACCGCCTCGTCCCCCATGTTCGTGGGGATCGTCACGAGAAGATCGTAGGGCACTTCACGACCGTCAAAGCAGACCAGTTTGTCGCCTTCCTGATCAACCCGTTCGGCGACGAAGTCCGTGACGAGCTCGATGCCCTTGTCTCCGAGGAGATGTCCGAGCTTCTTTGCGGCTTTCGGCTTGGTAAAAGCGCCCGAAAGCGGGGTGACGTAGGTGAGGGTCACCTTATCCCGAATGCCGCGCTGCCGGAAAAAGGTGTCGGCGAGAAAGATGAACTCCAGCGGCGCGACCGGGCATTTGACCGGCATTTCGTTGATGTGAATGACAACGCGTCCACCGGTGAAAACGGCCAGTTTATCGCGCAGCGCGCGGGCTCCATCGAGCGTGTAAAAATCGTGGATGTTCTGCCGCCACTTGGGTCCGAGCATGCCTTCCGTCTCCTCAGGGGCCGTTCGGCAGCCGGTGGCGATGATGAGAATATCGTAATGAATTTCAGTGCCGTCGGAGAGGGTGACGTCCCGGGATTCAGGCTTTATCCGGTCGATCTCCGCCTGAATGAAGTCCACCCCGGCCGGGATGAAGTCGCGGGTTTTCCGGATGATCTGATCCTCGGTGTAGGACCCGAAAGGAAGAAAAAGCAATCCAGGCTGATAGAGGTGCTTGTCAGTGCGGTCAACCACCGAAATCTGCCAATCTTTACGGGAAAGGCGTCGCCGGAGATGGTTGGCCATCATGGTTCCTGCCGTTCCGGCACCGAGAATCAGAAGATGCTGTCTCATAATAGACAAGGGCTCGAAGCAGGATCAGCGGCGACGGGCGCGCTCTTCGTAAACATGCGTGATTAAGCGGGAGTATGCACGCCCTTTTCGATAACTTTTTCGCGCCGATTTCTTGAAAAATAAAAGTTGCCGGGCGGAAAACCCGCACCATGCCGGGAAAATTGAAATTGACTCCGAAATCGGGAGGGTGCACAAACCTGTATGATATTGGCATCGAAACCAGCCCGGGACCTCACGTTATTCGCTCTAACCGCAATAGCGATTTCCATGGCCGCCGCCGCCACCGCTCAGGACGAAGTCGCAAAAGGTTCCGCGTTGCGCAAAGAACTTTTCGAGTTGGCCCGGCCGAAGATTGAAAAGATGTCGGGGCAGGCGGTGCGGTTTCAAGGCTCGATGAAGCAGCTCGATGACTGGGTCTTCTTTATTGGCTCCATCGTCGACGCTGACGGCGCGACGATCCAAATCGGGCCGGCCGAGAGCGGGGACACCGCGATTCTGTGGACAAACCGGAACGGGAAATGGGTCGTCATCGAGGCCCAAACCGGGTTCACCGATGTGATTTATCTCGAGTGGCCCGGGAAGCACGGGTTCCCGCAGGCGCTTATAGGTTCCTGATTTGTCTCGGCTCCGGATTGGACGAGACAATCGATCACGTAAAGCAGGTCTTCCCCTTTTTCGGGAGATACGCTTGAATAGTCGGATGAACAACCGTCATCCCGACCGCCGCCACTTTGCGAAGCGCCTCGCCGCTGGAGCCGGAGCGCTAGCCGCCGGAGCAACCAGTGCCTTTACTCAGGAAAGGGTCAATCCTGAAAACCGACCCGCACCTCTTCGCCGCACGACAGGGCGAGAAGGCGCGCAAATCTTCGGGACGAATGATCGGATGCACGTCCGCACGTCGGGCGTCGTCAACGGGGAATGGTTTACGGAAGCCACCCGCGAGGTTCCGGTGGTCGCTGACTATGACGTAATCGTCTGCGGCGGGGGCCCTGCCGGTTTCGCCGCCGCCCTCGCCGCCGCGCGCAAGGGGGCAAAAACGGCGCTCATCGAAGTCCACGGGTGTATCGGAGGTATCTGGACGGCCGGCATGCTTTCGTGGATTCTCGACGGATTTAACAAGACAGGGATCATGGCCGAGTTGCTCGTGCGGCTCGCGGAGCAGGGCAACGGGCAGAAATTCGGCTCCGCCTGGGTCTACCATCCTGAACCGATGAAGCTGCTCCTCGAGGACATGCTGCTCGAAGCCGGGGTGAAGATACGCCTTTTCACCCGCATCGTCGGCGCGATCCCCGATGAAAAAAACCGTCTCGCCGCCGTCGTGACCGAGTCCAAGTCCGGGCGTGAGGTCTGGACTGCCAGAAGCTTTATAGATGCTACCGGTGACGGTGACCTCGCCGCGCAGGCGGGCTGCGGCTTTGACTTTGGTCGTCCCGGCGACGGCGTTACTCAGCCGATGAGTTTAATGGTGCTGTTCCACGGAGCCAAAACCGACGAGATCGCGCCCTTTATCAATCACCTCGCCGAGTCGCGCAACCTCGGGGCCGGCAAAGCCAATTTTCTCAAAGAGCTTCGCGCTGCGGGGATTGAACCTTCCTACGGCGGTCCTTCGATTTTTGAAATTCACGACGGGCTTTATGCGATGATGGCGAACCATCAGTATGGTGTTTCCGCCGTTCACGCCGATGACGTGAGCCGAGCCACTCTGGAGGCGAGGCGGGAGAATAACGCCCTGATCCAGGCACTCCGCAAAAAAGGCGGCCCCTGGAAAAATGTGGAAATCGTCTCCACCGGTGAACAGATCGGGACTCGCGAAGCCCGTCGTATTCACGGTCGATACTCGGTCACCGACGAGGATTTAAAAAA
>JAGNMT010000189.1 GCA_017991025.1 Verrucomicrobiales bacterium | reverse complement strand
GATCGTTCCGCCTGACAGCATCTCCTCAAAGAACGAATGACTCATCTCCCGTGCCAGGTCCGCCTCACGGAACTCGTAGCGCATAAAGACGAGAACCGGCTCGTAGTAGGCGGCACAAAGATCAGAGAGCGCCCGCCGTCCTTCCTCTGAATCACCCTTAGCGAGGCAGACGCGTGACCAGCGGGTCGTGTGAAAGGCTCCGTCAGGAATATTCGATTGCGAAGGCGTTGTCATGGTAGACCACCATACTTTGTCACAGAAGACCGGAACTCCAAAAACTAAACTTCACTCGACGGAGTGAGATCAGCACTGCGGCCACTATACGGCTGATCATTAGGGGAAATGCCGCACAATGGGTAGTCACCATAAAGGGTCTACTCGATGGCGTGACCCAGTTCAATCCGGAGGTTCCTCAATCCCGCCAGCGGATTGAGGTTGCTTCTCGTCGCGCTTTCCGGCATTTTGCGAGTCTGACTCAACCCCTTTGTTTACTGCGATGACTTCCAGACTGCTTCTTCTCTCTCTCTCCGCCTTCTCGTTTCTAATGCTCCCGCAGACGGAAGCGCAGGAGTGGTCCCGCTTCCGTGGCAAAGACGGGGCCGGGATCGGCAAGATGACAGGGCTGCGCAACGAACTGAAGCCCTCGGACTATGCCTGGTCGGTGAAGCTCGACGGGGTCGGCCATTCCTCGCCGGTGCTCTGGGGCGAAAAATTGTTTCTCACCATCGCCGCCGCCGACGGGAGTAATCGCCGTCTCGAATGCTACGACTCGAACTCCGGCACGAGGAAATGGGCTTGGTCGGAAGCCGTCGAACAGCACAACCTGCATAACTTTAACAACTTCGCCTCCTCGACTCCGGCCGCGGACGCGGACCGGGTCTATGCGGTCTGGGGTTCCGGAAAACGGACCGAGGCGATCGCGCTGGATCACGAAGGCAAGCTCATCTGGAAGCGGGATTGGCCCGAGTTCACTTCGGATCACGGCTTCGGGTCGTCACCGATCCTTTCCGACGGCGTGCTCATTGTGCACACCGACTCTGTCGAGTTACGAAAAAGCCTCGTTTTGGGTCTCGATCCGGCGACAGGGAAGTCGCTCTGGGAACTGGAACGTGCCACCCCCGGCACGGAGGAAAAACACCTCACTGCCTACAGCACCCCGGTCTCAATGACGATCGATGGCAAAGAAGTCGTGATCGTGCTGCAAACAAATGACGGGTGGAAGGGGCTTGACCCGAAAACCGGGAAAGTGCTCTGGGGCTTCGACGGTGAATACGCGTTGCGCAGTGTCGGCTCGATTGCTCCGGCTCGCGGCATGGTCTTCGCGACCTTTGGATCGGGCGGTCAGGGTCGACAGGCGACGGCGCTGCGGCCAAAAGCAAACGGCGAGCCGGAAGTGGCCTATTCCCTCGGGCTCAGTGACGGCCTCGGCTACGTGCCGACTCCGCTCTTTTACGAAGGGCGGCTTTATCTCTGGTGCGATGGAGGCATCCTCACCTGTCTCGATGCGGAAACGGGAAAAGGAATTTATAAAGAGCGTATCGGCGGGAACTTTTTTGCCTCGCCGCTCATCGCCGATGGAAAGATTCTCAATGTCAGCCGCGAAGGAGAACTCGTCATCGTCGAGACCGGGGCCACCTTCAAGATTCTCGGACGCAGTGCTCTGGGAAGTGGAACGAGTTCCTCCCCCGCCGTCGCGAACAACCGGCTTTTTATCCGCACGGGGACAGACCTGATCTGCATCGCCGGGTCCTGAATCATGATGAAACTTTTCCGGACGAGGGCCGATCTGCGCGCCTGGCTGAACGAACGAAAGGGAGTCCCGCGTGTCCTCGTACCGACGATGGGAGCTTTGCATCGCGGGCACACGAGTCTCTTTGACCAGGCAAAAGCGGAAGCGGGAAGAGAAGGCGACGTCATCGCGACGATCTTTGTGAACCCCGTCCAGTTTGGACCGAACGAAGACTTCAACGCCTACCCGAGACCACTTGAGGCCGATCTCGAAAAATGTGCAGCACACGGGGTTGATGCCGTTTTCGCTCCCGAGGTTGGCGCGGTCTATGCCGGGGACCGCTCTATCATGGTCACGGAAAATCGTCTTTCAACGACCCTCTGCGGAGCGAGTCGCCCGGGGCATTTTGACGGCGTCTGCACCGTGGTCGCCAAGCTCTTTAACCTGACGCAACCCGATGCAGCGATCTTCGGGGAAAAGGATTTTCAGCAACTCGCCGTGATCCGCCGGCTCGTCCGCGATCTCGATTTCCCGGTCCGTATTCTTGGAGGTCCGACCGTGCGGGAGGAAGACGGCCTCGCCCTCAGTTCGCGCAATACCTACCTCACCCCGGAGCAACGGGCACAGGCACCGGGTCTCATTTGTGCGCTCCGGGAGGTCGCGGCGAAAATTGCGGAAGGAACGATCACAAGCCCGCGGGAGGCACGCACGCATTTTCACAAGCGCTTCGCCGACGCCACCCTCGCCCGCCTCGACTACTTCGAAGTCGTCGATTCCGCGACCCTTGCTCCGCTCGACTCGCTTGCCTCGACCGAACCCCGGCTCGTCGCGGCGGCCTTTTTCGGAAAGACCCGGCTGATTGACAATGTCGGGCTGCCCCGCGATTAAGAGTTTACTTGTTTCCCAGTATCAGCGTAAAGAGAACCAGTGAAAACCTACGACTTTATCGTGGTCGGGAGCGGAATCTCCGGGCTGAGCTTCGCCCTCCGGGCAGCGGAACACGGGACCGTGGCGATCGTGACAAAACGCGACGCCGCGAGCACCAACACGGCTTGGGCCCAGGGTGGCATTGCCTGTGTCCAGGGAGACGACGATTCTTTTGACCGCCACGTCGCGGACACTCTCGATGCGGGGGCCGGGCTCTGTCCCGAGCCGGTCGTGCGAAAAATCGTGAGCGATGGTCCGCGCGCGATTCAGGAACTGATCAACTGGGGAGTGCATTTCGACGGCACGATTTCCGACACAGGTGAAGAAGTGATCGACCTCGGTCGGGAAGGTGGTCACACGAGGCGGCGTATCCTCCATCACAAAGACACCACCGGACGCGAGATCGAAACGAAGCTGCTCGCCGAGGTAGAAGCCTCCCCGCGAATCACCCTGCTCGAACAGCATTTTGCGATCGACTTCATCACGACCTCAAAACTCGCTCTCGACGCGCCGCAGCGCTGTGTCGGCCTTTACGTTCTCAACGAGGAGAAGGGCGAAGTCATCACGCTGCGATCAGACCGTGTCCTGCTCTGCACCGGCGGGAGCGGGCGGGTCTATCTCTACACGACCAATCCCGATGTCGCCTCGGGAGACGGCGTCGCGATGGCCTGGCGGGCCGGATGCGAAATCGCGAACATGGAGTTCATCCAGTTCCATCCCACCTGTCTTTATCATCACGAATTGAAGTCGTTTCTCATCACCGAAGCGATGCGCGGCGAAGGAGCCGAACTGATCGACAAACACGGTCGCCGTTTTATGCACGAATATGATCCGAGAGGCTCCCTCGCGCCGCGTGACATCGTTGCCCGCGCCATCGACCGCGAGATCAAAAAAACGGGCGGTCCCTGCGTCTTTCTCGACATCACCCACAAACCGGCCGAATTCATTCGCTCACGCTTTCCCAACATCTACGACACCTGTCTCACCGTCGATATCGACATCACAAAGCAGCCCATCCCCGTCGTCCCGGCGGCACATTATCAATGCGGTGGAGTGAGGACGAACGTCCACGGGGCCACCTCCCTCCCCGGGCTTTGGGCCGTCGGGGAAGTCGCCTGCACCGGGCTTCACGGGGCCAACCGCCTCGCGAGCAATTCGCTTCTCGAAGGAGTTGTCGTTTCGAAACTGGCTTTGCAGGACTGTCTTGAAAAGGTGCCGGTCAGTCAGACTCGCGAAACCGTCTCCCTCCCTGAATGGGAATCAGGGGACGTCTCGGACGTGGATGAACTTGTCGTAATCTATCACAACTGGGACGAGATCCGGCGATTGATGTGGGACTACGTCTCCATCGTTCGCACCAACAAACGACTTCATCGTGCCGCGACACGGCTACAAAACCTGCGCCGCGAGGTGCAGGAGTTTTACTGGAATTTTCGCGTCACCGCCGAGCTGCTGGAGCTGCGGAACCTCGTCGAAGTGGCCACACTGATCGTCGACTCGGCCGTGAGCCGGAAAGAAAGCCGCGGCCTGCATTACACGCTCGATCATCCCGATCGAGACGACGCCAAGTGGCAGATAGACACGGTCCTGAAAAAGTGATCGCCAGAGGCACCACTGATCGACTGGGACACAGATGTTTTAAATCCCCGCTGCGGTTTACGGTAATTGTATAGTTTACAGAACTGAAAGAAATTGCTGGAAATTTATAAATTTTGGGTTCTTGTTCCCAGAGTTTTTTGATAGAATCCTCGCTTTCCTTCCTATAGCCTGTGAGGTCAACCGTTGTGATATCAGTGAAAGTTAACTCCATCTCCTTGATCACTCTCCTCGCGCTGACGGCGCTAGCATTCGTCGAGTCGGCTTCTTCGCAAAATATTCAGGCGACATCCGTTTCCGGGAGTCGCTTCGCCACTACGCTGGGAATCGATTCGGTCGACGACCCGTCGGACGAGTTCCTCCCCCTTGTCTCAACCGGCTCCGAACTTCTCGTCCCGGGAGCATTTCCCATTTTGACTCCCAATCCGACCCTGCCAAGAGTCTTCGCGCCGACCCAGCCGCGAAACGTTTATACCCGCTTTCCCTGGAAGCAGAACATCGTCACGACCGTATTCTGGATCGGCGAGCTACCCACCGCCAACAACCCGACGCCGAACACCGTGAGCGCGTGGGACAAACGCTGGACCTCAAACTACGGTGGCTACGATGATCCCGATGCGGATGGCAGGGAGGGATACCTGCCTAAAGACTTCACGCCGGGACAGAACCCGTTTTACTTCGCCCTGCCCTATAATGACATCAGCCGCATCGGCACAAAGGCCTCCGCCCGCGCCGTCGTTCCCTGGTTTGAGAAATCATTCTATCGCAGTGGTCGCACGGTTCTGAAAGGCCGCTGGATCGCGATCCGCCGGGGACACCGCGTCTGCTACGCCCAATGGGAGGATGTCGGCCCCTTTGAAACCGATGATTGGGAATATGTCTTCGGCGATAAGCGGCCTAAGACCAAAGGTAATAACGGGTGCGGTCTTGATGTTTCCCCGGCCGTGCAGACCTTCCTCGAATTTCCCAGCGGCACCGATATGGTGGACTGGAGATTTGTTGATATCGACGAGGTGCCCGATGGCCCCTGGCGGCAACACGGCTCCAACAATCCCTTTGCCAACTCCAGTCTGACGGAAAACGGAACCGGAACCGCCTCCGAGAGCATCATCAAAGTACGCGAACTCCGCGACCGGCTCATGGCCTCGCTGGAAAAAGCAACCAGTGCATCCGCCGGATCTTCCGAATCCACCGAAGCGGCCCGCTGATCACCGGGTCCGGTCACGGTAGCACGCTCTTTCCGGTATCAAAGCGTAGAGCGGCTGGCTCTGAGGTGAGGACTTTTCCCTCCTCCCCTGCAAAGACAACGACAATTTCTTCAAAGCGGCCTTTGCCCCACGCGTCCTTGTTCAATAGCCATTTTTGCACGAACTGTGCGACCGCGACGCGGCCCTCCTCCCTGATTTTTTCTATTGTTGCCGGCTGCTGTGCCCGCTCCGCGAGCTTCCCGGTGACCTCCTGCTCCAATGCCGCGAGATGTTCAGCTCCGTCCCACCGCGCCCAGCCCGACTGGGTTTTCTTCTGCACCCCGTTGGTGTTAAATGCAACGGGGAGCGAAGGCCTCACCGCCGGGGCCTGGACCAGAAACCGATTCCCATCCGCGAGGACATTCCATTCTTCGTTCAGATTGATATGAAAACGATAGGTCGCCGGCACCGTGATCTCCGAAATCGTCGTCGTAAGCGGAAGGACTTTGCCGAACATAGCGACATTCGTGGTCCGGGTGAAGCGCTCCGTCGATTCCGCCGTGGCGATCTCGAGAATGTTTCCGTCGGTAGCCGTAGCATCCAATTCGCGCCATTCGTTGAAGGTGGTAACGATTTCGGTCGGTTGAAAAACTTTAACGACCTCCACCGCAGTTTCCTTCATCTCCTTCATTCCCTGTCTGGCGATCCAGAAAGGCGCAAAGAATACGAGCAACCCCGCAATCACGAGCGTGAGGAAGATCCAAAATAAAGTCCCGGGACCACGGCGTGCCGATGGTTTTTGTTTCCGATCCGATTGAGGTGATTCCGGAGAAGTCGTCATAGAAAGAGCATTGATCGAATCACGAAAAATAACCGCGCTGCTTCGCCGTGACCGGCATCCCAACCAGATCCATCACCTTCAACATGTCCTCCCAGAATAGACGCTTTATATTAACAGCCTCCGGTCCGGATTCGGACTCCACCCGCAGGAGATGGCTCGGGTGATAGGTGACGACCACGGGAATCCCGTCGAAGAGGTGTGCTCCACTCCGGAAGCTCGCAAGACTTCCACCCCTCTCCAGAAGGCCCTCGGCAACAGTCCCGCCAAACACAACAATAGCCCGCGGACGCACCACTTCGATCTCCGCCCGGAGATACGGAAGAGAAGCCGCCATCTCATCCTCCTGGGGCGGACGTTCGGTCGATCCCTGGAATCGACCGTCACCTTTCCGGGGACGGAATTTGACAAGGTTCGACAGGTAAACTTCCTCCCGCCGGGTCCCCATCGCCTTCAGGATCTGATCAAGCTTCTGACCGATCTGACCGGCAAAAGGACTCTTCGTCTCTTCTTCTTCGATACCGGGGGCTTCGCCGACAAAGACGATATCCGCCATCGGGTTGCCTCGTGCAGGGACGAGCGTCTCGAAGAGTGTCCCGAGCGAGCGGCAGTCGGAGCAGTTTTTTACCGCCTTAAAAATCGCGTTCAGTTGTTCCCTCACCCATGCCTCGGTTCGATCAGGCTCGGGGATAAGCGGGATGGGGAATCTACGGACGATGGGAGACAGCGGAGGCGTCGATGGAGTTTCAATGGTCGCCAAAACCGACTTTCGGGGAGCTTCTGCAG
>JAGNMT010000188.1 GCA_017991025.1 Verrucomicrobiales bacterium | reverse complement strand
CAACTCGGTGCCGCCTTTGCGGGGGCGGCGATTGAGAACTCGATGCTGGGGATTGCTCATTCCTGCGCCAATCCACTGACCGCGCATTTCGGAATCGTTCACGGACAGGCGGTTGGGACGATGCTGCCACATGTGATCGAGTTTAATGAGCGCGATTCCACAGCGGCTGGTGTTTATGCCTCTCTTGCCGGGATGAGGAATCTCCCGGACCGTGTCCGGTTTCATTTGCAGCAGAGTTCGATGGATTTATCACTGCGCAGCCTAGGTGTCAATGAAGCGATGATTCCCCAACTCGCGCAGGAGGCTGCCACTCAGTGGACCGCGCAGTTCAATCCCGTTCCGGTGACTTCGGCACTTCTCGAAGAAGTTTACCGTGCGGCGCTCTGAATAGCCTGCTAACCTGCGGGTCTGATTCTACGACCTTTCCGAAAGATCGCGGGGAGTTCGGCAGTCGGTAAACGTTTGGCATTCAAATTGCTATGAGTGGAGCAGTGAAAGAACAGTTCGAAAATTATGCGGTGGAGGGATTCTTTGATGAAGCTTTCTCGCGGGAGGACGGAAAGTGCCGGTCAATGTACTCCGAGGCAGTGGATTATTTCTCCAATCTCTCGGATGACCGGATGAAGTCCAGCCTGCGTTCCCTTGAGCGGACTTTTCTCAAGCAGGGTGTTACTTTTACCGTCTACTCGGACGGCCAGGGGACGGAGCGTATTTTTCCCTTCGATCCGTTTCCGCGGATCATTCCGGCGGATGAGTGGAGCGTCATTGATCTCGGTCTGAGGCAGCGAATTAAGGCACTCAACCTGTTTCTAAAGGACATCTATTCGGATCGCCGCATTATCAAAGAAGGCATCATGCCTGACGAGTTGATAAAAACTTCCAAGCATAATCGCGCCGAATTTGCGGGCGTAAAGCTGCCGCACGACACCTACATCCATATCTGCGGCACCGATCTGATTCGCGATAATGACGGTCGCTACTGCGTGCTCGAGGACAACGGGCGCTGCCCGTCCGGAGTATCCTATATGCTCGAAAACCGTCTCGCGATGAAGCGGACGTTCCCGGATCTCTATCGTCAGCTCAATGTCGAGCGTGTCGCGGATTACCCGAGGGAGTTGTTGAAAACCCTGAAGGCGGTTTCGCCGCGCCAGCACGATAACCCTGTCTGTGTCCTCCTCACCCCGGGGCAGTTCAACAGCGCTTATTTCGAGCACACCTTCCTTGCCCAGCAAATGGGTATCGAGATTGTCGAGGGTCGTGACCTCATTGTCGAAAATGAGCGTGTCTACATGCACACGACGCGTGGCCTAGTTCAAGTCGATGTGATTTACCGCCGAATTGACGACGATTTTCTCGACCCTCGATTTTTCCGCAGAGACTCGACCCTTGGCGTCCCGGATTTGATGAAGGCCTACCGCGCCGGTAATGTGACGCTTGTAAACGCGATCGGGACGGGAGTCGCCGATGACAAGGCGACGTACGCCTATGTGCCGGATATGATCCGATTTTATCTTTCGGAGGAGCCCATTCTCCCTAACATTGAGACTTTTCTTGGAAGCCGTCCTGACGAACTGACCTACATGTTGGAGAACATGGAGAAGCTTGTCATCAAGGCCGTCGATGAGGCGGGAGGGTATGGCATGCTCATTGGTCCGGCCGGGACGAAAGAGGAGGTCGCCGATTTTCGGGACAAGGTTAAAGCCAACCCTCGAGGTTACATTGGCCAGCCGGTGATTTCTCTTTCCCGACACCCCACTTTTTGCGACGGGGTTTTAGAGGGACGGCACATTGACTTGAGGCCGTTTGTCCTCACGGGTGCGGAGACCGTGGTGATTCCGGGTGGTCTGACGAGAGTCGCCCTGCGCAAAGGCTCGCTCGTGGTTAATTCCTCACAGGGCGGGGGAAGCAAAGACACGTGGGTCCTCCGAGAAACACCCGTTCCCGCTGACGCTTAATTATACGACCGCAAGAGACCATGCTTTCCCGTGTTGCTGAAAACCTTTACTGGATGAGTCGCTCCATTGAGCGGGCGGACAATCTCGCTCGCCTTGTTACGGCGCATCAAAATGAATTGCTCGACGCCACCTCAGCGCTGAGAGGTGAGCATGCCTGGCATCCGCTCCTCGAAGTGACTTCGATGGGGGATGAGGACTCGGATGAGGATGTCGTGACCTATATGGTCAGTTCGAGGGAGAATCCTGACAGCATCATCAATTGTGTCACTCTCGCGAGGGAGAATGCGCGGGCGGTGCGCGACCAGATCTCGGAAGAGATGTGGCTCGAACTCAACGCGCTATGGCTTGACTTGAAACAAATTCGGGACACAGATCCGGACCGGCACAGTAAAATCTGCGAGATGACGATGCGATCAGCGCTTCAGTTCCGTGGAATTGAAAACTCGTCTCTGCCACGGACCGATGTCTGGGCCTTTGTGCAACTGGGTGAGTACCTCGAGCGTGCCGATAAGACAAGTCGCATCGTTGATTTACCGCATTTTCTGCCTTCTCACGAGGTGGCTGCGGCCTGGAACACGATGCTCCGGGCTTGCAGTGCCACGGCTGAGCATCGCCATCGCCATGGGGGCGAGGTGGATGCGGCGAGCGCTTCCACACTGCTCCTTTTTTCCGCGACCTTCCCGCGATCAGTCCGTTTTTGTGTCCGGATGTTAGACGAATTACTTCACCAGATCTCCGGAACGAGTGCCGGGGATTATCTCAATGAGGCCGAACGCGCCACCGGGGCACTGCTCGCCCGCTTAAATTTTTCGGGAGTCGAGGAGATAGGGGCGCTCGGTCTGCACGACTTCGTCGATTCCATTCAGATCGACTTGAATCGCATCGGATTCGAGATCATGCAACGCTATTTTCTGCTTCGTAAAGATGCTCCGCCTGCCAGTGCGGAGGATTACGTCAACAGCCGGATGCAGGCGCAGGCAAGCATGCAGCATCAACAGCAGCAGTAAGCCGTTTTCAGAGGTCGGAGAAACTACCATTCATGTCCATTCACGCGGCTCTCTACCATCGCACGACTTATTCATTTGATAAGGCGGTTACGATACACCCCCATATTGTTCGTTTGCGACCGGCGCCTCATTCGCGAACGCCGATTCTTTCCTATACTCTGAGGATCGAACCGGAAGGGCATTTCATCAATTGGCAGCAGGATCCGTTCGGGAATTATCTGGCCCGACTCGTCTTCCCGGAGAAAGCGGACAAACTGGAGATCGTTGTTGATCTTGTCGCCGACCTTACGGCGATCAACCCTTTTGATTTTTTTCTTGAGGAGGATGCCGAGCACTACCCTTTCACCTATGACGAGGCGCTCAGGAATGAACTGGCCGCTTACTTCGTCAGGAGTGACAGAGCCGATGGTCTCGATGATCTGGTCCGTGATTTGATGCCGGAGAAACCGATCCGGACGATTGATTTTCTTGTTTCGGTTAACCAGCGGATTCAACAGCTTGTTGAATACAAACTGCGTCTTGAAGTCGGAGTGCAAACCTGCAATGAGACCCTGGCATTACGCTCAGGTTCCTGCAGGGATTCCGCTTTTCTTCTCATGCAATTATTCCGGGCGATGGGCGTGGCCTCGCGCTTTGTCTCCGGCTATCTCGTGCAAGTGGTCCCTGACGAAAAGCCAATCGAAGGGCCTGCGGGACCGACCGAGGACTTTACCGATCTCCATGCGTGGACCGAGGTTTATCTTCCGGGAGCCGGCTGGGTTGGCCTTGACCCGACTTCCGGGCTCTTTGCAAGCGAGGGGCATATCCCTCTTGCCTGCACTCCCGAGCCATCGAGCGCGGCCCCTGTCTCCGGAGCGATCGAGCCCTGCGAGACAGAATTCAGTTTTGAAAACGTGGTGACGCGTCTTCACGAAGAGCCGCGGGTGACCAAGCCTTATCTGGAGGAGGAGTGGAGCGCGATAGACTCGCTCGGACATATTGTGGATCAACGGCTGAAATCGGGGGATGTCCGCCTGACGATGGGGGGAGAACCGACTTTTGTCTCGATCGACGACATGGACGGTGACGAGTGGAACACAACGGCCGACGGTACTGCGAAGCGGGGAAGGGCGATCGATCTCACGTGGCGGCTACGGGATTCGTTTGCGTCCGGGGGATTGATCTGGTTCGGGGAAGGGAAGTGGTATCCGGGGGAGCCTGTTCCCCGCTGGGCTTACGGCATTTTCTGGAGAAAGGATGGCTATCCGATGTGGCGTTCTCCGGCCACTCTGGCGGATCCGTCGAAGCCGGGTAGTTATGGATTTAAGGAACCTGAGACACTCGCGAAGGCAATTGCCGAGATTCTCAAGATTCCCGATCATTGTCTCATGCCCGCGCTTGAGGATGTCGATTATTACCGATGGAGAGCCGGTTCTCTCCCCCATTTTGAGACGGAGGAAGAGGCCAAGGAGGATGACTCTCTCGAGAGGCGGACTCTCGCGATGCTCATGAAGCGGGGACTCGATGTCCCGAGTGGTTTTGTCCTTCCGATGTATCACGACAAGGACTTGAAGCGTTGGAAGGGCTCCAGTTGGAAGATGAAGCGGGGGAGTCTGTTTCTCATCCCGGGAGCTTCGGCGATGGGCTTCCGCCTGCCGCTCGATTCGATTCGCAAGGCGACCAAAGAAGATCTTCTCGATGAGTTGTCACCGATCGAGGCAGAGTTTCCGCCGCTGAGCCCCGATCCCCTCAGTCCCTATGATGCCCCGGCGGTCGAGGCAGGGAGTGATGACGACTGGGTGCCCCGTACTGCTCTGACGATTGAGACGCGGGAAGGCCGGATTCATGTTTTTTTCCCGCCGACAGGCCGCCTCGAGGCCTATCTCGAATTGCTCGCCGCCGTTGAACTCGCCGCGACAAAGACGAATCTAAAGGTCGTGGTCGAAGGCTACGAGGCTCCCTTTGATCCTCGCATTGAGCGTCTCAAAGTGACGCCCGACCCCGGTGTCATTGAGGTGAATATTCATCCCTCTGCGAGTTGGGAAGAACTGGTCGATAGAATGACGATTCTTTATGGAGAGGCGCGGCTCTCCCGCCTCGGCACCGAGAAGTTCATGCTGGATGGCAGGCATTCGGGCACAGGCGGAGGAAATCACGTTGTAATTGGCGGCAAAACGCCGGCTGACAGTCCTTTTATTCGTCGGCCTGATCTTCTTGCGAGTCTCGTTGCCTATTGGCAGAATCACCCCGGCCTTTCCTATCTTTTCTCGGGGCTTTTTATCGGGCCAACGAGCCAGGCCCCCCGCGTTGATGAGGCACGGGATGACCGTCTTTTCGAACTCGATATCGCTCTCGATGTTCTTCGCCGGGGCGTGGACGGACCTTGGATGATTGACCGGACGATGCGGCATCTCTTGACTGATTTAACCGGGAACACGCACCGCGCGGAGTTCTGTATCGACAAGCTTGCCTCCCCGGATTCAGCCACCGGGCAACTCGGCTTACTCGAATTGCGTGCCTTTGAAATGCCGCCTCATCTGCGGATGTCATTGGTGCAGAGTCTCCTCGTGCGTTCCCTCGTGCTGCTCTTCTGGGAAAAGCCGTTCAAACATAACTCTGTTCGCTGGGGGACGTCTTTGCATGACCATTTTATGCTCCCTCACTATGTCTGGACTGATATTGAGGAGGTCTGCCGTGACCTGCAGGACGGAGGCATCGGCTTCCAGAGTGAGTGGTTGCGGCCTTTTCTGGAATTCCGTTTTCCGAAGTTCGGCGCAGTGCACCACAGTGGCATTGATCTCGAACTCCGCACGGCCCTGGAGCCATGGCATGTTCTCGGAGAGGAATCTACGAGCCAGGGGACGGCTCGTTATGTCGACTCGTCGTTGGAGCGGCTTCAAGTTCGGGTTTTCGGCATCACCGAGGGACGCCACATCATTCTCTGTAATGGTCGGCGCATCCCGCTCTACCCGACCGGAGTCAATAGCGAATGGGTCGGAGGGGTTCGCTTCAAAGCGTGGGACCCGCCTTCGGCCCTCCACCCCTCCATTTCAGCGCAGTCACCGCTCGTCTTTGACATTGTCGATGTCAGAAACCGCCGTTCACTGGGAGGTTGTGTCTATCACGTGAGTCATCCCGGGGGGCGGAGTTACGAGACCTTCCCGGTTAATGCCCGCGAGGCGGAATCCCGGCGCGTCGCGCGTTTCTGGAATGAGGGCCACACCGCTGGCGTCATTGAGACGGCTGCCGTGGGCGGGGTGCCTAAGACGTTCTTTGAGGCGTATAAAGGACTCGGAGAAGTGCTTGTTGTGCCTCCGATCACGATCAGTTATGAATTTCCAAAAACGCTGGATTTACGGACTCCTTCCAGTTTGCAAGCCCATGAAATGGACTAGGTTAGCGGATGAATGGTATCTCAGAGACACCCCCGGGTGTCAGTGATGTGATGATTCCTCCGGAGTTCTATCGCGCCGGGCCTAAGATCCGTGACGAGGCAACCAGTGCCGGCGGCAAGGTGGTTCCGGCGTGGGCGGAGATCTTCGAGTCATATCGGCGGCATGGCGTTGGCGTGCTCAAGGAATGGCGGGAAGCGGCGCTGCGCATTTCACGGGATCGTGGCCTCGCCTATCGCCCGGATCGGGGTGACGGTGCGCAATGGACGCTTGATCCCATTCCCTGGGTGTTTTCGCCGGAGGAATGGCAGCACATTGAGACCGGTGTTTCTCAAAAGCTGCGGCTTTCGGCAAAAATCCTCGCCGACCTTTACGGCGAACAGAAACTGATCGACAAAGGGCTCATTCCGGCCTCTATCATTCTCAATCACCGCGGTTTCTTGCGCTCGTTGCACGACTACCCGCCCGGAGGAAAAGCGATTGGTCTGGGCATGACCGCTTTTGACCTCGCCAAGGACGCCGGGGGACGAATTTACATTCTGAATGACCGCTTTGACTGTCCCTACGGTCTCGGCGTTGCACTTGAAAATCGGACCGTCGTGAACCGGGTTCTCCCGATCCTGTTCCGGCGTTGTCAGGTACGTCGTATCGGCTATTTCTTCAGTGACTGGTTCGACTATCTCGCCGAGCAGGCTCCGGCGCACGAGACCAGCCCCCGGATCGTGATTCTCGA
>JAGNMT010000187.1 GCA_017991025.1 Verrucomicrobiales bacterium | reverse complement strand
CGCCACACTCGCCCGGCTCGGGACTTACCGGCCGTACACGTTTCTCATGCCAGCTGACAGGGTTGAGTCATCGAATGAAGAGGGTTCAGTCAAACCTGGAACGGAATTGTTTGATCCGGACTGCGCCTGGCTCATCGCCGATATTCTCTCCGACAATCGTGCCCGGGCGGTCGCCTTCGGGTTGAATTCCCCGCTTAATCTTCCCTTTCGTGTCGCCTCAAAAACCGGAACCTCGACGGACTTTCGCGACAGTTGGACGGTCGGCTATACGCCCGATTTCACGGTGGGCGTTTGGGTCGGACGTTTTAATAATCGCCCGCTCAACCGGGTCTCGGGAGCGATGGGGGCCGCCCCGATTTTTCATCAGGTCATGGTGAGGCTCTATCGTGACAAGGAACCCCGCTGGTATGAGACCCCTGCGAGCGCGGTCGAGGCGACGGTGGACAAAATCAGCGGAAAGCGAGTTCCCGATGGAATCGTCCTGCCTGAGGCGCGCCTGCGTCGCGAGTGGTTCGTGAACGGACGGCTCCCCGCGCTCGCTACGGCAACGGACTACGACGCCGGGTCCCGCACCCGGCTGCCGCTCACCTACGCGAGCTGGTGGCAGAGCGAGGCGAACCAGCTCAAGGCGGACGCCGTGCTCGAAGTGCTCGCCGAATCCGCCCCGCTTCCCGCTTTTCGTATTGTCAGTCCACTCGAAGGAACGGTCGCTTTTATCGATCCCGATCTCCCCGGAAACGGGGCGCGTTTCCCACTGAAAATCGCGGGGAGCGGACGCGAGGAGATCGAGTGGTCGAGCGTCAGTCTCTCGGTGGAAAAAGAGGGCGCGGAGAGTTTTCTACTTCTTAAACCCGGACAGCACGAAGTCGTCGCCCACGACCGCAAGTCGGGGCGGGAAGTGAAATCGCGACTGACGGTGCAGGCCTTGTGAGGATGGGGGGATGTCAGGAATCCTTCCGCTTCAACTGCGGAAAAAGTACGACGTCCCGGATCGATTCCGCTCCGGTCAGCATCATGATGAGCCGGTCGATGCCGATTCCGATTCCGCCGGCCGGCGGCATGCCATACTCGAGGGCGAGAAGGAAATCTTCGTCGATTTTCTGAATCTCTTCTCCGGCCTGTTCTTCGAGGCGGCGGCGCTGGACATCGGGATCATTCAACTCGGAGTAGCCCGGAGAAATCTCGGCACCGTTGATGATGAGTTCGTAGACATCGACGAGGGAGCCATCCTGCGCGTTCTGTTTCGCGAGCGGAACGAGTTCTTTGGAAACGTGAGTGACAAAAACCGGGTTGATTGTCTTTTCCTCGACGAGTTTTTCGAAGACCTGTTGCGAAATTTCGTAATCCTCCATGTCCCCTGAAATTTCGACCCCGAGTTCACGGCAGCGGGCGCGACGGCCCTCTATCGTGAGATCCCACCAGTCCGCTCCGGCGGCTCCGGCGACGAGTTCGCGGTAGGGCGCGCGCTTCCAGGGGCGGGAAAGATCGATGGTCTTGGTGACATTTCCTTCGGCATCGTGATGTTCGATCTGGAGGCCACCGCAGTATTTTTCGGCGAGGTGACAGATGAGATCCTCCACGAGATCGGCCATCTGCTCGAAGTCGGCGTAAGCCCAGTAGGCTTCGAGCATCGTGAACTCAGGATTGTGACGGCGGCTGATGCCTTCGTTCCGGAAACTGCGGTTCAGTTCAAACACTTTGTCGAACCCGCCAACGAGGAGGCGTTTCAGGTAAAGTTCGGGAGCGATACGCAAAAACATGTCCATGCCGAGGGCATTGTGATGCGTCTCGAAGGGTTGCGCCGCCGCTCCGCCGGGGACGTCCTGGAGCATGGGGGTTTCCACTTCGAAGAAGTCGCGCTCCTGCAGGTAGCGACGGATCTCCGCGACCATGAGACAACGTTTCTTGAAAATTTCACGCGACTTTTCGTTGGCGATGAGGTCGAGATAGCGCTGACGGTATTTGATCTGAGGATCGACGATGCCGTGCCACTTCGATGGCATGGGGCGCAGGGATTTTGCCAGCACGGTGAGCTCCAGTGCTTTGACCGAGGGTTCACCGACCTGGGTCGTGAAGGTTTCACCGGCGACGCCGATCCAGTCACCGATGTCGAGTTGTTTGTAGAACGCCCACTGCTCGTCGCCGATCTGTTTCTGGTTCACAAAGATTTGAATACGGCCGTTGATGTCGGAGATGTCGAGGAAGTTGCTCTTGCCCATGTCCCGCAACGCGGTGATGCGGCCGGCGATACTGACGGCTTTTTCCTCCACAAAATTCGCCCGCAGAGCGCCCGGCGAATGGGTCGTCGTATATCCCTTGCCGAACGGATCAATGCCGAGTCCGCGGAGGTTTTCCATTTTGTCGCGGCGGACTTTGAGCAGGGCTCCAAGGTCTTCCACTGGTGGCACTTCGGTTTCGTCTGGCATAGGATAGGATCTTAAAAAATGGAATGAGGCGAACGGAAGGATGATCGACCCCGGCAAAAAATCAACCGAAGTTCCCCCGGCTGGGAGGCGGGCGCGAGGCGGGGAGAACGCGATTAGTCGATCCCGGCTCTGCTGTTACCTTTTAAATCGGTAATCCTTGCCAGATGTTTTGCGAGGAGATCGAATTCGAGATTCACGCTTGATCCCGTGACGACGGATTTCAGACTCGTGATCTCGTGGGTGTGGGGAATGATCCAGAGAACAAAGCGATCCTCGAGTAACTCGGCCACGGTAAGGCTGATGCCGTTCACGCAGATGGAGCCCTTGTGCACTATGAGGTGGGCGAATTCCGGGGGCAGGGCGACCGTGAGGCGATGATCCTGCCCGATCTTTTCGTAGGCGATCACTTCGGCACAGGCATCGACATGGCCCTGCACAAAGTGACCACTGAGCCGGTCGCCGATGCGAAGAGAGCGCTCGAGATTGACAGGATCACCGGGTGCGAGCGTGCCGAGATTCGTGAGGCGCAGTGTTTCGTGGAGCAAGTCGAAGCGCATCGCGCCATCGTTCACTCCCGTCACAGTGAGGCAGGCACCGTTGTTTGCGATGCTCTCGCCGAGGGCAACTCCATTCGCAAAACTCGATTTCACCCACAGTTCCGCACCGGTCTCGACCGGCTTTAAAGAGACGACCTCCCCACACTCTTCAATGATTCCCGTGAACATAGGGAAAGCTACGGTGCTGGAGGCGAAATGGGTAGGCGAAATTTCAGCGGGGATTTCTGCCCCGGACAGAAGTATCATTGCAATGACTGCAACGAAAGCCCGCCATCACATCGCAAGTGTCGCGCCCACGCGCTCTCAAGGAACTGTTTTCGTGACAGCTCAGAAGCCGATCGGGGCCGGGATAAGATTTCCGGCACAGGCAGCGGTCCGGGAATGACCGGTTCCACCGGAATGGTCGGAGGTGTCTTGAGTTCGCGCTTATTATAGCGGTCCACATCCCTGTTGTAGTCGTCCACAGCCGCATTAAAACGTTTAAATTCTGCATCGCATTCCCTGACCTGACCTTGCACTGCCGTCTGGTGGGCCTTGAGCGTTTTTTCGAAATTTCCTAGATAGCGATCCAAGTCCCATTCGAAGCGGGCAAAGTCGAAAAGATAACTACGAAAATCTGCAGTTTGCCCGGAACTTATAAGGTGATGTATCAGAGTCATTGAGGAAATGTAACGTTTCAATACGACTGGCCCGGTGGGCGGCGGCACTAGCGTTCCGGTGGATGACATGTCGCTATTTTTTACCGAGCCGGAATCACCTACAGGATCCCCGGTCTTTTTTTCGTCCGATACAAAGGTGATTTGGAAAGGCTCCACTCGCGGCAGTTGAATGAGTGGCTCTTCCGGTTCGGGCTCGCCCATAAAAACCTGATGACTAATGCCGGTGAATTGATCGGGATCAATCAGGTCAAATCTCGCGGGATCTCCGCCAAACTTTTTCGTAGCCAGCGCAAGAAGTCCCCCACGGTGACGAGAAAGTTCGAGACGTCCGTCCGTGTAGGGAATAGCCGCGATGTACTCCGCGAATCCCTCGACAAACCACATCGGGGCGCAGGCAAGCCATTGATGAGTGAGGGCATGGGTCGTTTCGTGGATGAGAGTGCGGGGATCAAAAGTCAGGGTCTTCTTGTAACCCGAGCTCCCCGGGGTCAAACCCAGTGAAGAGAGAGGAACGAGCATGACGCGATCTTTGATCAGGTAGACTCCAGCGGCGTCAGCATTTCCGCCGGCATTGAGGTAGTCGCTATCACGGGAAAACAGTCTCACCTGAAACTTTCCCCCTTCAGGTTCGGCAATGGCGAGTCCGAGGGGATTGGCAAGGACCGCGAGGTAGGTGACTTCGAAAAGGCGGGAGAAATCTTTCACGACTTCCTGCGTTAGCACCGCATCGCACTCAAAGCGGAAGTTCCGTGTTTCGTGGATCCTGCCTTCCTTCGCGAAAGCCCCGTCAAAAATGCCCGGTTCGATGGTGTTGGCAATGCTCCGCGGTGGCTCGTAACTGAGGTTGAAATAGACCGAGAGAGCTTCCCATTCACGGATGAAACGCTGGTCCTCAGGAATCAATCGGGTGACCGGGAGAGTCGTTGTCTTTCCGGTTTCCAATTCAAGATCGACGAGGCCATCCTTCAGGCTGAGAATCTTCGCTTTCAATGGTCGGCCTTCGACCGAGGTCCACGTTCGCTTCGAATTCCAGTCCACGAGAGGATCGCCGGATTTTAGAAAAGTGAGTTCATCGAGACCGGCAAAGGGAACTCGCGGTCGGGTAATTCCTCCTTCTTGGGCTGTTGCCGGCAGAATACCGGAAATCAGAAGCAGGAGCGCCAGGCTGGAGGAAGGGGAAACCGCTTTCATTATCACGACACAGGGTAAACAATAGGAACCCCCTCTGACAAGCATAGATCAAAAAATTATCAGTGCTTTTCCGTTGCAGAAAACGTACTTCTCAGGATACGCTTTTCTTCCTGACCCGTAATTCTAATGATGAAAATTCTTCTGTTTGTTCTCTCCCTTTTTTCGATGACTCTTTCCAGCCTTACCGCCGAGGTGGTTGGAAAGGCGGTCGCCTATTCTTCCGGTGATCAACTTTGCGAAGGCTGGCATACCTATGATGACGCTATCGGGGGAATCCGTCCTTCTGTCCTGATCGTTCACCAGTGGACTGGCCTCACGGACTACGAAAAGATGCGTGCTGAAATGCTGGCGAAGCTGGGGTATAACGTCTTTGCCCTCGACATTTACGGCAAGGGAATCCGACCGCAACCGCCGGAGGCCGGCGAAATGGCGGGTAAATTCAAGGGGGATCGAGCCCTTTATCGGGAGCGGTTGAATGATGGTCTTGAAGTTCTCCGTGGTCTCCCGCAGACCGACGGGAAAAAGATCGCCGCGATTGGTTACTGCTTCGGCGGCACGGGTGTGCTCGAACTGGCGAGGAGCGGAGCCGACATTCGCGGCGTGGTGAGTTTTCACGGTGGACTCAGCACGCCGACTCCGGAGGATGCAAAGAAGATCACCTGTCAGATCCTCGTTCTTCACGGGGCCGACGATCCTTTTGTCCCGCCCGCGGAAGTGGACGACTTTGATGTCGAGATGGCAAGCGCGGGCCTGGAATACGGCTTCGTCGCCTATCCGGGCGCCGTGCACGCGTTCACCCAGAAAATGGCAGGCGATGACCCGTCCAAGGGTGCCGCTTACAACGCGGAAGCGGATCAAAAATCGTGGGAGGCGATGCGGGCTTTTTTCGATACGCTCTTCAACAAAAATTGAGTCCGTCCCGCCCCCGGGGGCCTTGCCTTCCCGGCGAATTCCGCGTAGGCTCTTTCCGTTCGGGGGGCATTAGCTCAGTTGGTAGAGCGTCTCGTTCGCAATGAGAAGGTCAGCGGTTCGATTCCGCTATGCTCCATTTTCCTTCCCTTCCACTACTCCCAGCAGGTGCCGCAAGCGCGCCCGGGTAAAACGCTGGAGAATAAGGCATGGAAGGTTCGAAAAGAACGCATAAAGGATCATCACCCCTGCTGCGACCGGCCAGGGATTCCAGATCAGAGTGAGCAGGATTCCCGGGATCTGCGCGTAGTGAGCCGCCTCTCCGCGACAGGTTTCCGCGATGAAATCACGAAGATAACCGGGGTCTCTGTCCTTGAGTTTCCCTTTGGCAAATCCATCGAACCAAGGCGCGGCATCGGGGAGAAGTCCTTTCCATAAGCGAATCCGGAAAAGCGTCTGATAGATGTCTCCTCCTCTCTCCCAGGTCCTATCCTGATAAAGCGCTGCGGAGGGATCGAAGCGGGAGCGATGCATCTTCATGAAGCACCACGAAATACCGAGATGGATCACCGGAATGCCCACCAAATTGAGGACGACGATCCAAAGATTCGGAAGCTCAACCCACATCACGTCCTTTCCATTGAATCTGTCCGCCGCTTTTCCTCCGGCGTAGGGCACGGAAAAAAACCGCCTGATAAAAGACCTGCGCGATGGGGAAAAAAAGCGCATTGAGAAAGCTGAAATTTCCCGCGTGTTTAAAAATAAAAAGACTCTGAAGAACACCAAGCAGGTAAAGCACGACAATCGCCAGGCGCGCGTCGCTATCCGCCAGAGGCAGGAATGTCAGGGCGATCATCGCCATGATAAGTCCTGAGAGCCAGACCGAGATACCCGCCAGAGCGCTCCGCGGTGTGTTGTCTGCACCGGAGACGAAGCCCTTGCTCCATCCCGCGACGAGATCGCGGCAGCCACCGGGAAACATTCGCATGGAGAGGGTTCCTTTGCCGAGGTAACAGCGACAGGCAACTCCCGCCGCAGTGAAATGGCGGGAGAGATGAAAATTTTCAAGGACCTCGCGTTTCACACGCTCGTGGCCTCCGACAAGGACATAATTCCGGCGCGAAACAAACATGGCCTGACCGAACAAACCGATACCCGCCGCCGCCGGGCCTTTAAAGGTGAACGCGTTCATCCCCAGGAGCATGATGACATTAAAAAAGACCGACAGTTCTTCATACCTCTTTTCGATGCGATGATAGGGGCAGATCGAGTGGGCACAATTCTCTTCCTTCGAAAGTCCGCCGATACGCAGGAGTCCCTCCCGCTCCATCACCGTATCG
>JAGNMT010000186.1 GCA_017991025.1 Verrucomicrobiales bacterium | reverse complement strand
ATTTTATGTCGAGGGGGATCAGCTTTTCACGCCCGGTCCCGGAGTGCTCGACGGCCGTCACCGGTTCCGGGTGCGCCCTTCCCAGGGGCAGGTCTCGGCCATGACCCTCCGGGTGCCCGCAGGATTGACCGTGAGCGAAGTGACCGGGCCGGTCGGTTCGTGGCAGTTCGATGCCGACGCCGGGGTGATTTCCATGACCGTCGAGCCTCCGCAATCGGTCCCCTTTGAAGTGCTCGTGGAAACGCAGCGCGGTCTCGAGACTCTGCCGGTCGCGTTGGACCTCGCTCCGGTACGGGTCGATGACGCGGCAGGAGAAGTTGGTCTCGTCGCCCTCGCGTTCGGTCCCGAGGCGCAGCCGGAGAATGCCGAAGCGACCGGCATGTCGGCGGTGAATGCGGGTGACTTTGATGCCACTCTCATTCCGGAAGGCGGAGCGATTCTGCATCGCGTTTTCCGCTACGGGGCGGAGGAAGGTAAACTCTCGGTGCGGGTGAATCCGGTCGAACCCGAAGTCAAGGTAACGAGCCGTCAGGTCATTTCACTGGGCGATGAGCGTGTCGTGCTAGGGATTGAGTTCACCGTCGAGATCACGCGAGCGGGATTGTTTCAATTCGGTTTTCCCCTGCCCGATGGTCTCGAAGTGGAATCACTCACGGGGGCCGCGCTGCAGCAATGGTCCGAAGTCAGTGTCAGTGGCAAACGCGAGGTGGTGTTGCATCTGAACGGCAGGACGCTCGGGGAACAGGCGTTTTCCCTGACGCTTGCCGGCACCGCGCCGCCTGAGGAAGGGGATTGGGTCGTCCCGCGTTTTGTGCTCAACGACGCGACCCGTCAGTCGGGCGACCTCATCGTCCGTCCGGCCGAGGGAATTCGTCTGCGATCCGTCGCGAGACAGAATCTGTCCGAGCTCGATCCCCGCGAACTCGGTGGTGAGGCCAAGGACGCGCTCGCCTTTCGCCTGTTGCAACGCGACTGGAATCTCACCCTCGGCATTGAAAAACTGGAGCCCTGGATCACCGGTCAGGTGCTGCATGCCTCGACCCTGCGGGAGGGACAGACCCGGACCGCGCTGACGGGGGTGTTTAAAGTGGAAAACGCCGCGATCCGCGAGCTGAGGGTCAGGCTGCCTTTGTTGAGCGAAGATGAAATCCGCACCCTGCGGGCGAGTGGCCCGGCGGTGGGTGATCTCGTGCGTGTCGCGCCGGACTCGGATCTCTGGGATATCCGCTTTCAGCGTCGTCTTATCGGCGAGGCACGGGTGACGATAGACTACGAGCGTCGCGGTGAGCGGGTCGATGGCAAGGAAACGCTCACGCCGGTGGAGTTTCCTTCGACCCGGCAGTTGGCTTATTTTGTCGCGGTGCGTTCTGCGGGACGCCTCGAGCTTGAAGCCGAGGAATTGCCAAAAGGCTGGCAGCCGACGGAGTGGAGCGCGGTGCCTACTGCACTGCGCGAAGCAGGAGGCGACCAGGCCTCTCCCGCGTTGGCTCTCCGCGCGACGGCGACGGAGGCACCGGCTGTGATCCGGGCACAGCGGCATTCCCTCGCGGAATCGCTGAAGCTCCGCGTCTCTTCGGGAAAAGTAACGACAGTCCTGTCCTCAGCCGGTGACGAATTGACCTCGGTCGATCTCGCCGTGGAGGTCGTGCAGCGCGGCAGTCTCACGGTGGGCCTGCCACCGGGTGGTGAACTTTTCCATCTCTTTGTGAACGGGGAAAGTGTGCATTCGGTGAGAGAGGGTGACGCTTGGCAGTTTTACATCCTGCCCGGTTCCGACGACCGCACCGCCCAGGTGCGATTTGCCTATGTCGTACCTGCGGCGAAGGCCGGACGCCGCGCCGGTCGGGTCGTTCTCACGAGCCCTGCTCTCGCCGTGCCGGTGGAGAATCTGGTGTGGGATGTCGTTGCTCCCCCCGGCATGGAACTGACTCATAACGATGGCGATCTCGAACCGCAGTTGGTGGAATCGCGTGGTATTTTCGACCGCACCCGTTACGTCGCCGAAGCCGGGGCGCTCCGCGAAGATCAGAACAAGCGGGCGACCGATTTGCTGGAGCGGGCCAACGAACTGATCCAGAGCGGCGACCAAACCCGGGCACGGCAGGCCTTGAGTGGAGTCGCAAATGGTTTTGCGATCGACGCGGCGTCGAATGAGGATGCCCGCATTCAATTGGAAAATCTGCGCACCCAGCAGGCCGTGGTGGGCCTGAACACCCGCCGTCAGCGTCTTGTCCTCGACAACGAGGCCGAGGGTTCCGAGTCCGGTGCCAATGATCAGCTCAAGCAGGGAGCCGCCGCAAACCCCGTCCTGCAAGGGGGCGAGTTGAATTTCCGCCCTCAGGAGCTGGTGCAGCTTCTTCAGGGCAACAGTGATGACGACAACGCCGTTCTCCAGCGCATCGCTGGAAAAATTGTCCGCCAGCAGCAGGCTCAGGAAACCGTGGCCCGGCCCATGGGGCTCGTTCTCCCGGCCGAGGGTTTGGTCTACCGCTTTCAACGCGCGCTTCAAGTGGCAGAAAACGCGCCCCTGGAACTGGACCTCACTTTCGCTCCGGAATATCGGGTGGCATGGTGGCGGGTGATGCTCGTGTTAGTGCTCATCGCCGGAGCGACTGTGTTGTTTTCGGCGGTGGTGGTGCGGAGGGGGAGGGGTTGAGAGATTCAGGGGTTGAGGGTGAAAAGGTGCAGTCAGAACACCCATTCGATCCGAAATGTTACCGGTTGTCAATGCCGGTGGCGACATGCCGGTGGCGGTCATCAATACCCGATCACCGTTAACCCGGGCACTCGTCGGAACTCTTCCAGATTGTTGGTTACCAACGCATGACCGGTGACACGGGCGGTCGCCGCGATCCAGAGACCATTGCCGCCAATGAGAAGGCCTTTCGTTGACAATTCGCGGTAGAGTTCTCCGTAGTCCCAGGAGATCTCAAGAGTCCACGGTATTACCGGATAAGGTTTGCAGAGACGTTCCCATTCGCGGTGGGCGCTTGCGGAACGACCGCAGGCGAGTTCGCCGGCAATGGTGAAGGTGATGAAGATTTTCTCGTCGGCATGTGCCGCGAGGAAAGCGTCGGTCCGGGCGAGAGTGCCGCCTTTGGCTTCGCGCTCGGCGGTAATGACAAAGTTGGTGTCGAGAATCAGGCCCATGGATCGTCCGGGATGGGATCATGTTTGGCCGCCGCGTCGACGGCATCCAAATATTTTTCCGAAACACCGCTGCCGCCTGCGGCGAGGTATTCTCGAAGTTTGCCGCCAGTCATCGGGGATTCCACGAGAACAGCACGCCTGACCACTTCGGAGAAGGACTCACCGGGCTTTTTGGCAGTGCGAAGCTTTTCGTAGGCGTCCAATTCAAGGGAGATGGTCTTCGTTGCCATGCATGAATTATATACGAAATAATGAAATGTCGCAAGGGATGGAAAGGAAAACAGGCCATCACCTCACCCCACGGGACTTCATACCATCTCGAATCCCAGATCCCGAAAGTCTTTTACTTTAGCCGTCGCGAACTCCCGGTCCCCGAACGCGAGGAGACTCAGGGCGGTGCGTGAACGATCAGGGTAGATGCGGATCTAGATCGGAGAACACGGCGTCCCCTATTTCCCCGGCACTGAGGTCCATCCACCCCACCTCACCGGAAGTAGGCGGAACCCACGTCTCAAGTTCTTTTTCAAGGCCTTCCGGATAGACCTGAAGGAGTAGCTCAGCGCCTCTGCGGAAGGTCTCGGCGAGAGACCATTGCCTCTGCTTTGCAAGGGCGCGGATCTCTTGAAAGAGTTCGTCCGGCACCTGGATTTGGGTCTTTATCATGATGGAGAATATACTTCTCCATCAAATTGATGCCAATATGTGGCTCTTTTGAGTTTTAGCGAGGGGGCAACCCGTAGGGAATTGACCCGATCGCCCTCACCCCATCAGCGCCTTGACCGGCTTGACCAGTTCCACACCCGTGAGCCGCCCATCGAGGCCCTGGTGCTTGTAGGTCAGGCGTTCATGATTAAACCCTAACAGATGCATCACGGTCGCGTGGAATTCGCTGATGTGGAGCGGATCACGCACGATGTTGTAACTGAAGTCGTCGGTCTCCCCGTAGATCGCGCCGCCTTTGGCTCCGCCGCCGGCCATCCACATGCTGAAGCAGCGCGGATGGTGGTCGCGTCCGTAGTTCTCCTTACTCAGGTTGCCCTGGCTGTAAATGGTGCGGCCGAATTCCCCGCCCCAGATGATGAGCGTGTCCTCGAACATGCCGCGCTGCTTGAGATCCTGAATGAGCGCGGAACAGGGCTGATCGACGTCGCGGCACTGGTCGGGCATGCGGCCACCGACGTTGGAGTGGTGGTCCCAGTTGTTGTGATAGATCTGAACAAATCGGACGCCGCGCTCGACGAGGCGTCGTGCCATGAGGACGGAGTTTGCGAAGCTGCCGCGAGTTTTGGCGGCTTCGCCGTAGAGTTTGTAAACATGATCCGGCTCCGAGGCAATGTCGGTGAGTTCGGGCACGCTTGCCTGCATGCGGAAGGCCATCTCGTATTGCTGGATGCGCACGCGTGTCTCGGGATCACCGAGCGACTCGTAGTTGAGCTGGTTCATCGTGTTGATGCCCTCGATGGTCTGACGGCGCACTGCATCGGTGACACCGGGAGGGTTGTTGATGAAAAGGATGGGATCACCCTTGCTGCGGAAGGAAACGCCGGCATGCTCGCCGGGCAGATAGCCGCTCGACCAGAGACGGGCAGAGATTGCCTGCTCCTGCTCGCGGTTGGTCGGGGTTGCGACGAGGACAACGAAGGTGGGCAGGTTTTCATTGAGTGAACCGAGACCATAGGAGGCCCAGGCTCCGAGGCAGGGGCGTCCGGTGACCTGGTTGCCGGTCTGCATCGCGGAAATCGCCGGCTCGTGATTGATCGCCTCGGTGTGGAGGGAGCGCATCCAGCATATGTCGTCGGCGCGCTCACCGAGATGAGGCAGCAGGTCCGCGTTCATCCACATGCCGCAATCGCCGCGCTGCGCAAAGTTGAACTTCGAAGGCGCGATCGGGAAACGGGCCTGTCCGCTCGTCATCGTCGTGAGGCGCTGGCCTTTGCGGATGCTCTCGGGGAGGTCCTTGTCATACCACTTGGCCATCTCCGGTTTGTAATCGAAGAGGTCCATCTGTGACGGGCCGCCGACCATATGCAGATAGATGACTCGTTTTGCCTTTGCGGGGAAATGCGAGACGGGCCCTTTCGCCTCGCTCGCTCCGCCCGAGGCCGAGAAGACCTCCCGCGGACCCATGAGCGAAGCAAGCGCGGCAGACCCGAGGAGATTCCGGCCTTTTGTGAAGAAATGGCGGCGGGTTTGGTTTAGTAGATTGTCTTGGGAGAGCATGGTAGCGAAGGGGGTTTTAAGTTTAAGGTTTCAAGTTTCAAGTTGGCTCCGTGGTGTGGGCTTGATTGAATTTTGAGCCCTTAATTTCAGTGTCGCGCAGGTAGTTGGAGAAACTGTCGAGGAGGCGGGAGATTTCGATGCAAGAATCGTGGAGTGTTTTCCATTCGCTCTCATTCAGGTAACCGGCATCGAGGGCGATGTAGAGTTGCGAGCGCACCTCGCCGCAGGATCCTTTGGCGTGCGAGAGAAACTGAACGAACTCGCGATTGCCTCCGCGCTCAAACCCCTCGGCGATATTTGAGGTGATCGAGATGACAGCCCGTCGAATCTGATCTTTGAGTGCAAAGTCCTTCGAAAACTCAACCGTTCGAGTGGCCGCATAAATCCCGCGAGTCAAATCCCGCCCCTTCTGCCAGGCGAGAATATCTTCGAACTGTCGGATCGTTGCCATTTCACAAGAACTTGAAACTTGAAACCTTAAACTTGAAACTCCGTCTACTTATTCAACGTCTCATCCAGATTCATCATCTGACTGCAAACCATCGTCCACGCCGCTAAAAGCGGTGGGGCAATGTCTTTTTCGGCCGGGTATTCTCCGACGGTGAGGAGAGCGGCGGCGTCTGCTGGGGTGGCTTGATAGTGAGAGTAGAGGGAGAGTCGGCTCGACTGCATAATATTCGACTCGGCTTCCTTGAGCGGGCGCGAAAGGACTCGGCGGGCGATGAGATCAAGGATGCGCTCGTCGTCTCCTTTGGCTTCCTTGATCGCGAGAGCGGCAAGGCGGCGGGCGGCTTCGACGAACTGGGGATCGTTCAGGGTGACGAGAGCCTGCATCGGGGTATTGGTCCGGTCGCGTCTCACGCAGCTCACTTCACGGGTGGTCGCGTTGAAAAGCTCCATGTTCGGCGAGGGGGCCATCCGCTTCCAGTGGTTGTAAACGGTGCGTCGGTAGAGATTTTCGCCCTTGTCCTGCTCGTATCTCGCAGTGCCCAATCCGACGACTTCCCAGATGTTCTCGGGTTGATAAGGTTTCGTGCCGGGGCCGCCCATGCGGGTGGAGAGGGAGCCGCTCACCGCGAGGGCATTGTCACGAATCATTTCCGCATCCATGCGATAACGCGGGCCGCGGCTGAGAAGGCGGTTCGCGGGGTCGCGGTCGATCTTTTCAGGAGTGGCGGCGGCGGCCTGGCGATAGGCGGCCGACATAAGAATTGTTTTGAAGAGCGCCTTCGTGTCCCAGCCTGATTCAATGAATGTCAGGGCGAGCCAGTCGAGCAGTTCCGGGTGGCTGGGGGCCGCGCCCATGATACCGAAATCGTCGGGTGTCGCAACGATCCCGGTCCCGAAGATCTCCTGCCAGAAGCGATTCACGGTGACCCGTGCCGTGAGCGGGTTCGCCGGATCGACGAGCCATTGAGCGAGGCCGAGACGATTGGCGGGAGCTCCTTTCGGGAGCGGGTGAAGGATTGCCGGCGGGGCCGCAGCGACCTGCTCGCCCGGATGATCGTAGGCACCGCGCATAAGAATGTTGGCCATCGCGGGAGTATCCCTTTTCTCCTCCTGAATGTGAGTGACAGGGCTGCGTCCTTTGATTGTATCGCGCTCGCCTTCGAGTTTCACGACGGCAAGATTGAGGTCCTGCCAGGCCTTGTCGCGGGACGCGAGGTAGTTCTTAAACAGCGTTTCGATCTGTTCAGGTTTGCGCTTTTGCCCGGCAGTGAGGG
>JAGNMT010000185.1 GCA_017991025.1 Verrucomicrobiales bacterium | reverse complement strand
CGTATCAGAGAGATTCGGTGTCAAAGTGGCCGGAGAATTCGAAAAATACGACAGCGCCCTGCTCCTCGGCGGACGCTTTATGTTTTAAAAACAACCGTTAACCAGTCCCCGATTCAGGGGGATACTTTCGGGGGAGGATGAAAATCCTCCCCCTTTTTTGTCACTCTGCCGCCGCCTTCCCCGAGAGATCGTAGCATATCAGACGCGACCCCATCTCGTTCTGATTGATGTAGAGTCTGCCGTTGCTGATCACGGGGGGTGCCCATGTCTCGGGTGCAAAAAAGAGGCGCGACTTGGCGTCAAGCCTGAAACCGGCCGAACTCAAGTCCATCCTGATGAGGGCACCGTCCTCGCTGAGACAGAGAAATCCGCCGTCCACGTGGATAAGGTGCGCATGCCCGAGACTGATCGGGATGTCGCGGCCCTGCCAGGGAATCGTAGTTTGATAAAACGCCTCGTTCCAGAGGTGACGCCCGGTCGCGGCATCGAAGGCGAGCATCAATCCTCCGTTCCCGCCGAACCCGTAGATGACCCCATCATGATAAATCGGCGTCTGGAACTGACATCCGAACTCCTTGGATGTCCACAGTATCCTCGGCGCGAAATCTGGACCATATTGAAGCATGACACCGCCAAGGCCGTAGTCTTCGGTCAGGAAAACGCGATTCTCCCCGCACGGCACCGGGCTAGCCGCATTGACGCTTGCAAAGTTGTCGGAGCGCCACGCAAAATCACTGTCGATTTTTCCGTCCTCCGGATTGATACAGAGCAGTCCTCCAGTAGGCGGTTTTACCATGCCTCCCGCAAAGACGAGGAGCGTGTCCCGCCCGTTGATCTCCGTCACCACCGGCGAAGCGTAGCTTCCGTCCCAGTCATGCGCATTCTGCCAAATGACCTTGCCGTCCTTTTTGTTCAGGGCGACAACGCAAGCCCGATCCGCCCCGACGTGAACGATGAGTTTGTCTTTGTAAATCACCGGGGAGGACCCGTAGCCAAAGAAAACCGGCGAGGGACCAAACAGGTCGGGCAACTTGCCCTGCCAGACGATAGCTCCGTCCCCGAGTCCGAAACAAATGAGATCGCCGTCATTACCGAGAGTATAGACCAGCTTCGTTTCAGGATCGATCACAGGACTGGAGCGAGGAGCGTCAACCACCCCGTAACTCTGCGCGACATCGACCGGGTAGGAATGCTCCCAAATCGCTGCTCCCGTCGCGGCATCGAGACAACGGATCTGTTCGTTCTTGTCCACCTGATGAATAAAAACCAGTTTCCCGTCGGCAATAACCGGACCGGCGTGCCCTTTACCCCGCTCCACTTCCCACAATACTTTCGGGCCGGTCTCGGGAAAATTGAAATCGAGCCCCGTCTCCGAGCTGTGCAAATCCAACCTGGGACCGAGAAAGTGGGGCCAGTCCCCCGCCCGCAGGTTCAAGAGCGGGAGTTGAGCGGCGAAACTGATCAGGAGAACCTGTCGAAAAGTCGTGGGGGTCATGGCCAGAGGGTAAGCGATATCACAAAACTTGGTTGTCTTTTTTCGGCCTTCAGGCCTTCCACTTGAGTGCCCGCGTCGCTGCGAACAGGGGCATCCAACCGTGAAGCCGGGTGGATTCCTCGTCCCAGTCATCTTCGTAAAACCCGGTGATGGCAAAACCGGCGTCGCACTGACCGCCGATCTGCGACTCCCAACTGTGGCTGAATTCGACACTGATCTGGGCCTCCAACTGATCCGCGAGGAGATCCTCGTCGGCCGACTCGATATCGGAGTACGGAAGCGGATGAACAATCCGCATTTCACCGGTTTCCTCCAGCACCTCGTGATCGAACAGAAAAAAGTCCGGATTCATGAAACCGCAAAAAAGCTGCCCCCCGGGCTTGAGCACTCGATAACACTCCCGCCAGATCGGCGCAAGATTGTCGGCGAAGACATTGGAAACCGGATTGAAAATGAGATCACAGGAGGCCGATGCAATTGCCGAGAGATCAGCCATGTCGCCCTGTATGGTCGAGACGCTGAGACCATGCCGGGCGCAGGTCTCGTCATCCTTTTCCAACTGCACATCCGACGCATCGAACGAGATCACTTCCGCTCCGGCCGAGGCAAAAAGAGGGACCTGCTGCCCCCCGCCACAGGCAAGGGCAAGAATTCTGATCCCGCCGAGGTCCGGATAAGAGGAAAACCAGGAGGAAGGAACCGGCTTATTCGGGGTAAGAAGAACAGACCAATCACCGCCTTTTGCACGCTCTATCACCTCATCCGGATACGGAGTGCTCCATCGGCAGCCCTCGAGCGACTGGAGGTTCCAAGCGTTGCGATTGTATTCGACGATGTTCATTCAAATTTTCACTCGAGGGACTGATGCTCCGTGCTGTCGAGCCGGAACTGCACCTCTTCGGTGCCGGGGAAATAGACGACCAGTTCATAGGTCTCCGCAAGGCTGTTCGTACGGTAGCGCAACCAGTCATTTTCCATGGTGCCGGAGTAGGGGATGCCGGTCCACGGATTCATCAGTGACTTATCCAGAAAGTCGAATTCCCCGAGCAGGCTCACAAGTTCGTGTCCGGTCATCATTTTTTTCGGGTAGAGTTCCTCTTTGACATGGTAACGCTGCAAGCCCTCCTGCACAGCGAGCAGCATCACCCGCACCCGCCGCTCGAGGCGCTTCTCTGACAGGGGCAATCCGATCAACACACCCGCAACGAAAATCACCACGGTGAGCCCGGCGAACCTTGAAAGAATTGATGGAGGGGCGGCGGTCATTTTTTATCCCAGCAGCATCGATAAAGGGACCACATAGAGAGTAAGAGCGACAACGAACAGGCCAAGCCCCATCCAGTCGCGCTCGGAGAACCGGTCTCCACCACCCCGCCTCCGCACAAATTCGAGAAGCCATCCCGTGGGGCAGCCGAACTTGCAATAAGCCATCGGAACGAAAAGCGAAATCGCCAGACCGATGATCGCAACAAGAATGGTTGCCAGCCCGGCCCCTTTCAATAGATAGGCATCAAACGGCTCAATCCCGGCGAGATCGAGATCAAGTTGGAGAAACGACACCGCGAGAACGACGACGAGCAGCATCACCGGGATCCATCGTGCGATCCATTTGCCATCGTCGGAGAACGGTCGTTTCCAGCGCGCCGGCACCACCTTCATAGCCCAGCGCTGAAGGTTCCCGTGAGGACAGATGAACTGGCAATAGACCGGTTGTCGGGTGAACCAGGGGAGCAGAAAAGCCGCCAAAACAATAATCGTCAGACCCGGTGTCGCTTCCCAGGGGACGCGGCTCTCGACCCATCCCACCATCAGCGACTGCGCAATGAGATCCCCCATCCAGAGCCCCAATACAAGGATCGTCGCCACCGAAAAGAGCCAGCGCCAGCGTTGGAATACGGTCGCTTTCCAGAACGCAAAGAGAGAACCCAGCACCACAAACCCGATCAAAACACCATCGCGCCAATTGAACGAAAAAGCGGGCTTCATCCCCTGCCCTCCCGCCGCCAGATCGAGTCGATGCGTGATACTCAGGGCGACGGCCTCACTGGTGCGGGTCGCGCCCGAGACGCCGTAGATCCCGGCCTCGTGCAGATCCGTGATCGCTGCGATCTCATCCCAGAGTCGGCCATTCCATTTTTCCATAAAAAGAAAATCACGCGCCACATCCTCGACATGACTCGGCGTGTCGTAGCTGTGCCGTATCGTGACCCCGAGCACTTTGTCAGCAGCGTCAAAGATCACGAGGACATCGGTGGGGCCGGAATAACCGACGACCTTCCGCGAGTCAGGCATGGTGCGGACCGCATAACCGATTTCCTGCCCGGCGGAATCGAGCACGACGAGTCCCGCCCGCGGCCCCGGATCGGCCCTGAGCCGTTCAGCCCCCGGGAGGACCCCCTTCATCTCCGCCACCGTGATCGGCCAATCACCCTGGACACGGAGAGTCTCATGATGACTCCGAATGAGCCAGGCGATGCCGATGAGAATGGCGATGCGGTAAATCTGTAAGAACGCCGGTTTGATAGGCGGACTTTAGCCGCAAAAGGCCCGACGCCAAGTGGCTGGAAAACGGAATGTCCGAAAATGCCAGCCTCCCTCTTCTCGCATCTGGACACCCGATTCCCCTTATGCTATCAAAATGCCCCCGAATCCCCCCAGCTCTCCCAGTTCCCCATGCCAGAAATTTACGGAAGCGACGCCTACTCAACCAAGGAAGTCGCAGATCGCATCGAATCAGTCGGTTTCAGGAAAGCGCGACTAACACTTCTGTCCGTGGCGGGAAGGCATTTCGTCGACCGAATCGTTGCAATCCTACTCCCCGTCACTCCCGGCCCATCTTGTTGGAGGAGCCGGTATGGCCGGACTCTTCTACCACCTCATCTACGAAAAAGATTGAGCTGCTTTCTCCAAAATCAAACCTAACCTCGCCCATGAAACGCCTCATTGTCACCGGAGCCGCCGGGTTCATCGGTTCCGCTCTCGTTCGGGAACTGCTAGCCTCGGAAACGGTCGAAGTTATCGCCGTCGACAAACTGACCTACGCCGGCAACCTGCAATCTTTACAGGAGATCGCCGACCATGCACGCTTCCGGTTCGTCAAAGCCGACATTTGCGATCGCACAGCCCTGAACGAACTCTTCGCCGCGACCGCACCGGACGGCATCATGCACCTCGCTGCCGAATCCCATGTTGATCGGTCTATCGACGGCCCGGCCGACTTCATACAAACGAACATCGTGGGCACCTTCAGCCTTCTCGAAGCGGCCCGGGAGTATCTCCGGACTCAAAGCGAAGCGAAGCGGGCGGACTTCCGCTTTCACCATATTTCCACGGACGAAGTCTATGGCGACCTCGAAAACTCAGGTGATTTTTTTACGGAAGAAACCCACTACGATCCCAGTTCCCCCTACTCTGCAAGCAAAGCGGCCTCGGATCATCTCGTCCGGGCCTGGGGAAGGACCTACGGTCTGCCCGTCCTTATCACCAACTGCTCGAACAACTATGGCCCGCGCCATTTCCCCGAAAAGCTAATCCCTCACATGATCCTCAATGCTCTCGCGGGAAAGCCGCTCCCGGTCTACGGCGACGGCAATCAGATCCGTGACTGGCTCTACGTCGAAGATCACGCCACAGCGCTGGCGAAAGTGTTTTTTGAGGGTGAACCCGGCGAGACCTACAACATCGGCGGTCACAACGAACGGAAAAACATCGAAGTCGTAAGGACCATATGCTCGCTGTTAGAGCAACACGCCGGCGACAGGAAACCCCCGGGAGTCGGAAAATACGAAGACCTCATCACCTACGTGAAGGATCGTCCCGGACACGATCTCCGCTACGCCATTGATGCATCGAAGATTCAAAGGTGCCTCGGGTGGACACCCAGGGAAACCTTCGAAACCGGCATGGAAAAGACCGTCCACTGGTACCTCAACAACGAGGCCTGGTGGCAGGCCATCCTCTCGGGAGACTATCTTCTCGAACGAATCGGAGGCACTGCCAAATCCTGAAAACAAGATCCCAGGATCAGGCTTTTGGCTTGTGATCGGTGTGGCACGCTTTGCAATTACCGGCTGCCTTGAGGCGCTTGGTGGCAACCTCATCTTTCGCTCCACCGCCAACAGCATCCATTGCCGCGATCAGCTCAGCTACTTTCGCTTCGTACTTGGCCTGATCTCCTACCGGGGCTTTCGTTCCCTTCAAGGTGTGGATCATGGTCGCGAGACCGGTAGTCTCTTCGGCGGAAGCGGTTCCCCCGACCACCTTGGCGAAAGGACTCTCATCCCCCTTCATGCCTTTTTTCATCACTTTTTCGATGATCTCTTCATTCTCATCCGCGATCGCAAAAGCGGTGATGGAGACGAGGGCGACAAGGGCGGCAAACAGTGAATTTTTTCTCATGGGGGACTTATCTACTGAAAATAGTCCTTCGTGACAAGAAATTTGTTTCGAGAGCTGAGGGAGATTTTCCCCTTTTGCCGGAGCCGTCACTTTGAAATGGCCCCTTTCCTGCTCTAGTCTATGCGGGCGGATAGGATGTCGGTCCCTTATCTCATGTCAGACTATTTTCGCCACACCAAAATAATCGCCACTCTCGGGCCTGCCACCGAATCGAAGGCAATGCTCGCCCAGCTCATTAACGCCGGTGTGGACATTCTCCGTCTCAACATGGCCCACGCCACCCACGAGTGGGTGAAAGAAGCGATGTGGTTCATTCGCGAAGTCTCGGCCGAGGTGGGCAGACAAGTCGCCGTGATGATGGATGTAAAAGGCCCCGAGATTCGAACCGGAAAAGTGGAGCGCCCTATCAGTCTGAGAGTCGGAGACCGGGTCGAATTCCACATTGAGGGAGCCGATCCCACCGGTGACCTCCCTTTTGTGTCCGTAAACTACCCGGGACTTCCGGGAGACCTTGAGATAGGAAACATCGTCCTCGTCGATAGTGGACTCATCCGTATGCGAGTCTTTGAAAAAGACGAAACTCGGATCCGCCTCGAGGTGCTCACTCCCGGCGAGTTGACGTCGAAACGACACATCAACCTCCCCGGAGTCCAGGTCAATCTCCCGGCGCTCACGGAGAAAGATGAAGCCGACCTTCGTGCCGGGGTCGAGGCGGGAATTGATTTTGTGGCACTTTCTTTCGTTCGCCAGGCGGAGGATGTCCGCACACTGAAACGTCTGCTGGTTAGCCTGGGGTCGAAGGCCAGGATTATTGCCAAGATCGAGGATCAGGCCGGGGTTCGTAACATGGTCGAAATCGTAAGGGCGGCCGATGCGATCATGGTGGCACGGGGCGACCTCGGGATAGAGATCGACTATCATATACTCCCCCTCGTTCAAACCGAGTTGGTCAATGCCTGCAAGGCCGATGGCAAGCCGGTCATCATCGCCACCCATCTCCTCGAGTCCATGATCACCTCGCCGATGCCCACCCGGGCCGAGATTTCCGATGTCTCGAATGCCGTCCGCGAACAGGCCGATGCAGTGATGCTCTCGGGAGAGACCACCGTCGGGGCCTACCCCCTGGAAGCCGTCCAGGTACTGAAAAATATCATCCAGAGCATCGAGCCGACGGTGCCGCCGGGACTGAATCAGCGTATTGTCCTGAAA
>JAGNMT010000184.1 GCA_017991025.1 Verrucomicrobiales bacterium | reverse complement strand
CGAATAGCCCAGCACGTCGCGGAGAAGGGCGAGGGCGGGGGTCTGGCTGTCGGGGCGTTCGGGCATGATGAAATTTCTGAATTTCAGCCGAAGAGAATTTGATCTGGGTATTTTAGAAGGATGTATACCAGGTCTTCGAAGGTTCCTCCGTTGTGTCGTGGCGGATCGAAATGGATTCGATGTTGAATACCCGGAGAGAAAATTGCGGAATATCGGTTCTTAAGTGATTCGGCGGCTGCTGACTCTTCGGGGATGAAGAGCGAGCGGTCGTAAATAAACATCCGATTCAAATCTTGATTCGGACCGAGCGCCGACTTTAGGAAATACTGCATGTAGATGTCTGTCGCGGGCAGACTGTATCCGCAGATGATCAGATTCTTACAGGCGCGGATGCAGCGCAATGCTTCGGCCCAAGTTGATCCCCCGAGACTATTTGTCGCTTTGTTGAAGACCGGAGGAAGAATCAAAGGATCTTCAAGGGCCGTCACAAGGCGATGTCCGGCTGGTTTATCAGTTTTGTCCTTCTCCGAACGAGGAAAATTTAGAGAGCCATGGAGTTTGCAGAGGTTGATTCGAAGCACGTAATCGTCATCATCAACGGGTGACGTAGTGGACTCACTGAGCTTTAGCCCCCAGTTTGATTCGTATCGCTCGCCCCTTGTCTCCCACCGAACGAATTTTGCGTCAAATACGACCTCATCAAATGCAGACGCCCCGTACCGGATCAGAACCGATCTCCATGGAAATCCTTTATTCCGCTCGTCGAAGTAACGAAACCCCGTGAGTACGCGCATCAAAGAGCGTTCCAAAACAAGGTCGTAATTGAACGTGACAATAGGTGGGACTGGAAGCTTTGTATCCCGGGACCATTTAAGAAGCGAATTCCAAAACTCCTCATAGAGATAGTTCCTGCCCTTCTCTGGATCGGTTTCAATGTTTCCGTCGTGCTTGACGTTGCATGTGATTTCAATCGTCTTCGCAATTCCCTTAGTGATCGCTTCGAGGCGGTTCTTTTCCTTCTTTCCACCCGCCATGGCGTTGAACGATAGAATCGAGAGGAGATCCTCGATGTTCCACATGTCGAACGAGGCTCGGCCATGATAGCCATCCAAATCCTCACGAACGCCAAGGGCATTCTCTAGAATTTTTCGGTCGGCGGGCGTGATTGCTCCCTCCGGACCGCGCCCTGTCCGTGCGAGATTCCACATCGTGTCAATGAAGTTCGACATTAACGGAATCCCGGCGTTGAAGCTTGCGCCCGCACCAAGGATGATAACGTTTCCGGAGGGTTCGCTCATGAGAGGAGATCTTGGCAAAGCGCATGCTTCGCGAATCGCAGAAAATCTGTAGTTGCTTCAGATTGTGAAATTCGCTCGTCGAACGTCGAAATGAGTGAAGCGATGTTCCGCTGAGTTTCAACCGAGTCCGGAATATTGACGCGTATTGCAGAGAATTGATCGAAATATAGACGAAGCCGGTCGTCTGTCAGACCCTGCGAAAATCGATGAAAGAGACGAATCGTTTCAGGCATCTTGAAGAGATAGCTCGCAAATAGTGGGTCTATTCTATCACTCGGGTTGAGAACGACGTAGGCTGGGCTAACGAGTCCATCGCATGGCGCTAAGCCGGAGACGCCCTGCCACATCCGCATCATATTATACGCGATGTCATTTTTCCGGACTAAGGCGTGCGATTCATCTGCCAATTCGGATTCGATGCGTCTACCCAAGTCGGAGCGTGCGACCACCCCGGAGTTCATTGTGACCGAGAGAATTGGCAGTCCCGAGATACCGGGTTCCCTTCTCTCGGAGAAAAGTTCGCCAAGATAGTGCTCGGACCAGCCAACGCGTTGGACTTGGTTTTCTTTAGTTTTCATACCCAAACTCCTTCAACAATTCATTCATCTTCTTCTCCGCCTCATCGCGCTTCAGCTCCAACTCCCGCAGTTTCGCCAGCTCCGCCACCACATCCAACCTCGGCGGTGGATCCATCGCATCAACATGGCGGGTGATGTTAAGGTTGCCCTTGTGTTCCTTGAGCACCTCCTTCACCGCGACAACGGCGGCGTGTTTTTCAAGACTGGATCGCGTGCCTCCCCCCGGAGCGGGGTGTGTCGCGCCGAACCAGTCGCGGAGCGACGCGGAGCCCCGTTCGATTTCGGCGAGGCGCGTGTCAAAGTCCTCGTGAATTCGAGGGGCAAGTTCCGACGCCGGTCCACCTGCGCGCTCGATCTGGCGGTCGCGGTGTCGCGCGAGTGCCGCCTTCCACGTCGTGGCGATGGACTCGACCGCTTCCACGGTGCGACCGGGGTCGGCCCATCCGTGAAAGATCGCGGCGATCCTCAGGACATCGACGGGATCGAGGAAGTTGCGGGATTTTCCCTCGCGGTAAAGGCCATCGGTCGAGGCATCAACGATGAGGACGCGCCCCTTCCGCTCAGGGGCTTTGTTCCAATTGCAGATGACAAGGGCGGCGGGAATCCCGGTGCCGAAGAAGAGGGAGGCGGGGAGACCGATGATGGCCTCGATCAGGTCGTCCTTCAGCAATGATTCGCGTATCTTCGCCTCCGACCCACCGCGGAAGAGGACTCCATGGGGTAGAACCACGCCGGCCATGCCGCGACGCTCGCGGACGGACTCGATCATGTGGAGCAGGAAGGCCATGTCGCCCTTCGTCTTCGGTGGGATGCCACGCTCGAAACGATGGTAAGGATCGGAGCTTGCTGAATCGGCACCCCAGTCCTTCAAGGAAAAGGGCGGATTGGCGATGACGCGGTCGAAGGCATCGAGTGACCCGTGAGTGGTGAACTTCGGTGATCGGATCGTATCGCCGGCGCGGATGTCGGCGTCGGGGAAGCCGTGGAGGAGCATGTTCAGACGGCAGATCGCCCAGGTGCCGATGTTTTTTTCCTGACCGGTCAGGGTGAGATTGCGCGGATTCCCCCCGCGCTCCTCGATGTGATGCCCGCACTCGATCAACATACCGCCGGATCCGCTCGTGGGATCGTTGATCCGCATGCCTTCGCGGGGATCAAGCAGCTCCACGAGGAGGCGTACAACTCCGCGCGGGGTGTAAAACTCGCCGCCCTTTTTCCCTGCCGTCTCCGCAAATCGCTCGATGAGAAACTCGTAGGCATTCCCGAGCACGTCGGGCTCGAGGAGATCGCGGTTCCCGAGCGGAATCCTCGCGAAGTGCGCGAGGAGACGCTGCATCAGACCGTCCATCGTCGCCGCGTCGCCGAAGCGGCGCTCGTCGTTGAAGCGGACTCCGGCCAGGACGCCGCTGAGGTAGGCCGAGTTCGTGTCTTCGATGGCGACGAGGGCCTTGTCGATCGCCTCGGCGCGGTTTTCGGCGACCTTCATCAGCGAGGGCCAGCGCGATTCGACCGGCAGGAAGTAGGCCCCGTCGCCGTATTCGTCGGGATCATCGGCAATGGCTTCAGCTTCGGCGGGCGACTTTCCCGCCTCCCGCCATTCCCGCAGGATTTCCTCGCGCCGTTCGAAGAAGACGTCGGAAAGCCGCTTCAGGAAAAGCAGGGAGAGGATGTGATTCTTGAAATCGGCGGCATCGACGGCACCGCGCAGGATGTCGGCGGCGCCCCAGAGCTGGCGGTTGAGTTCTTCGCGGGTGAGCATGGGGGAATGATCAGGGGTCAGGTAAGGTGAACGTGGACTTGTTCCTGGGTTTCAGGGGGAAGGGTTTCGAGTTCCATCAGAAAGTAATCAACGGAGCGTTCGCCCATGTAGATTCCGAGGCGGGAAGCCAGCGTGTAATCGACGTCGATCATCGCCTCTTTCTCGTAGGTCCGAATCAGATCGTGCGGGTGGGCTGCGCAAATGGCAAGCAGCGTTCGCAGTTCTTTGGCGATAAGTCGGGCGAGTTCGGTTCGATCCAAGTAAGCGGTTTCGCTGGCATACGGATCAAAGAGCCTCGCCAAGGGGCGATCGGGAAGCGCCTCGACCAGTTCTCTGACTTCCGGCCAAAGTGACGAGTTCGGCATCGACGTGCCATCGCCACGTTCGGTTGTCAGGATTGTGGTTTCCGGGCGGGCCGTCTGTATGAGAAGGCGTGGTGATCGAGATTTGGAATCGTGAAAGGGCATCGGAAGCGTTGGGTTAAATGCAATTTCGTGCGCGAGAGCAAGCCGGGTCTCAGCAGCGGCAATCGCGGAATCATGTGCGGTGACTGCCGCGTCGAGAAACTCCACAATCCTCCGTTGCTCCTCCATCGGTGGAACTGGAACTTGAAGTTGGGAGATCGCGGCGGTCGTGAGGTTCATTTGCGAGGTCGCGGATTGGGATACGGCCTTTAATGAAATTTTCCCGCTCGAGCTGCTCAGCCAGGCGTGGAGAAAGCGCGGAAGAATCGTCTCGGGCGTTGCCACTCGAATCCGAATCAAGCTTGACGCAAAGACCGGGGAAGGACGCTGGTCCCAATCCGCTGCAATGATTCCGCAGCGAAGGCTCGCTTCCGTCGACTTGGCGGTAACGAGGATATCCCCGGACTGAACCTGGAATCGGGAATCCGGTGCCGAAGCGGCAAGGACTTTGACTAGAGTTTCCGACCCCGGCGAAAACTCAGCATCGAATTTCAGCGACGCCGGCATTAAGGCAAGGACCAGTGCCCCGCCGCCCGATGTCTCCGGTTCAGAGGCACTCACTGGAAGACCGGAGTGAACCTCGGCAACGCGATGCAGCGGGCGGCGGGGAGTAGTCATGGTTGTTCAGTACTTCCAAACATCGGCGACGACACGCCCGTAAACGTCACGGGCCTGAATGTTGCAATGAACACGGTCTCCGACACTAAGAAGGAGTGCGTTCGTGATGTAAACGCCGCCCACCGGACTCGGATCGGGTTTTGTGTCACCCGAGAATTGGATCTTCTCGGTGGAGTTGTAGGTGTGGGTATTGATGGGATCTTGCCATAATACGCTCATTTCGAACGTATTCGCGTCGATCCCCCTGCTTTTGGTTCCGCGGATTTTATCCATTTTTTTTAGCGCCCAACGAACGCTGCGGGTACCGGAAGACAGCTACACTCGCAGCTCTCCTTGACAGTTCCCTCCAAAAGCGCCTAGAATCGCCGTAGTCGCCCGACTCGGTTTGCTGGACCGCCTTTATTGGGAACCCGGCACCCGCACCCGCCTTTTTGGCGGGTGCGTTCGTTTTCGGGATGAAGGGACACTAAGCAGGAGGAGCGGAGGCGTCAACTTTTTTCGTAGCGACGCTACGAAAAATTGTGAATTGAGTTATTTGTAACCGAAGTCGTACGAAATCATTGAATTGTAATTGTTTTCGGACAAATGTAACAGAATCGGCAGTGTAACCAGGCCTAGCGGATGAAAATAATAAATTTCGCAGAAAAAGCCGGGATTGTAATCCTTTCCGCAGAAATATAATCAAATCCGCATGGACATCCCCGAAAGTAAACCTCTCGGATACGCTTGGCTCGCTGAGCAATTCGGGCTCGTCACGATGCCTCACTGGAAGGAGAGTCATTCGCTTTCAAAAGGAGCGCGCCGCATTATCGAGCGGAATGGGCGGGTCATCGAATATTTGCCCGCCGCTCAGGGACCCGGCGCAGATGTGTTCGAGCAGCTGGAATTCGCTCTCCGTCGCGAGGGTCTTCATCTGGAACTGCTTCGGAAGCTTTTGGTAAGGGAAATCGATCCCGTAGAACTGACTGCCTACGTGCGCACGAGACCTACTGGACGGTATGCGCGAATTCTCTGGAATCTTTATGAAGGCTTCACTCGAGAGCGGTTAGATCTCCCCGATTTGAAACAGGGCAATTACGTAGATTTGCTTGATCCAAAAATTTACGTGACAGGACCGGTCCGGAAACAGAAACGTCAGAGGATTAACGCCAATATACTCGGTACTGGCCACTTCTCTCCAGTCGTGCGGTGGAATGGGCTGCCAAAATGGGACGAGTCTGAGATGAAAGACCGTTGCACTTCGATCATTGGGGAATACTCGCCAGAAGTCTTCGAACGCGCAGTTCGATACCTTTACGTGAAGGAGAGCAAGAGCAGTTATGAAATCGAACGAGAAACCCCGAGTCAGAAGCGTGCCGAGGTGTTCATCGGACTTCTGGAACAGGCGTGGCACAGAAGATTTCTAAACAAGGAAGCACTCGTGGAATTGCAGCAGGCCATCGTAGATCCTCGGTTCGCGAACGATGGGTGGAGAAGTGAGATCGGGGAACAAATCTATGTTGGTGAGACACTAGCGCCCGATGTCGAACGAGTCCATTTTGCGGGACCGAAACCGGAGGATCTCGATCAATTGATGAAGGAATTCCTGAAGATGGCGAATCTGCTCGTAGATCGGATACTAAAGGTGAAGCTGCTTGAAAAGAATCTCACTTTCCGAACTCCCACTGGTGTCTCCACTTTGGTCTCCGCCGCAGTCATCTCCTTCGCCTTCAACTTTCTCCACCCCTTCAGCGACGGGAACGGTCGCATCCACCGCTTCCTTCTCCATCATGTCCTTGCTCACAATCATTTCGGACCCGAAGGCATCATCCTGCCCATTTCCGCAGTGATTCTCAACCGTCCACGCGAATACGACCAAGCCCTCGAGAGCTTTTCCAAACCTCTTATGGAGCGGGTCGAATACACCCTCGATGAACGGATGAGGATGACCGTCACCAATGACACTGCCGATTTCTATCGCTATATTGACCTGACCGAGGCGACGCGAATCACAATCGAGTTCATTCGAGAGACGATTGAGACCGAACTGCCCACCGAACTGCGCTTCTTGACAGCCTATGATGAGATACGCCGGGAGATGCGGGAGGTCGTCGAGCTTCCTGACCGCATCGCTGACCTTTTCATAAAACTTTGCCACCAGAATGGCGGTGAACTTTCCAAGCGAAAACGAGAACTTCCGGAATTTGAGCTACTGACTGACGAGGAAATCCGGGAGTTGGAATCAATCTTCAAGTCAGTGTTAGGCGAGAACGGCGCTACCGCCTGATCCGACTCGATTCAACTCTACCCCCGCGGGAGGAAGTCACTTTCCTCTGCCAGTGACTTCCAGAGCGCTTTTGCTTCGTCGCTAATCGTCTCGGGGAATTCAACGGTGACGGTGAGATAGAGATCGCCGAAGGTTTCTTTGTCCTTCGGCAGACCTTTCC
>JAGNMT010000183.1 GCA_017991025.1 Verrucomicrobiales bacterium | reverse complement strand
AGATCTGGTGCTGCTCCAGCGCAAGGGGCGCTTTGAGTTGCCGCATGTGAGGGTGTTTCGGGAGCTCGTGGAGAGGTCGTTTGAGGATGCTCACTTGTAGAACTTGAATCACAGAGGCTCTTGCGACCGGGCTGCGGTAGCGGTAATCTTTTCGACAATAATGTCATCATGGTAAACGATGCGCGGATTCGTCGCAGTCGAGTTGGACATGTCCGGTTTATAGATACCCCATGTCAAGTAAGCACTATTCGCTTTGGCATTCCGGGTGTTGGGTCCGTGGAGTGAAGCCGCTTTTCGGAACTCTTTATCAGTGGCCTGTTTTACGAAGATTTCGGTGAATCCATCCGGCCCGGCCGACCAGCGGGAGATGACACAGAAGTCCATCCATTTTCCCGGAGAATATTTTCCGAAGAGCGTATGCTGGATGCCACTCGCCGTCCTTACCACGATTTCCTCCCTTTTGACGCCGATAAACATGTCCGGCCCGCCTTCGAAACGCTTAAACTGCCAGATGATATCGACCGAGTCCCGGTTGTCGGGCAGCTTGGTTTCAACCTGCCAGTCCTCAGCGAGGCGAAGACTGAAGCGGTAACGAAAAACGTCGCCCTCATTGTAGCGAACGGGCATCAGGTTCATCACTGTCGTCTCGGCTCGATGCTTGCCGTGGGAAATGTAGTCATCCGAACGGGCGACCTTGGTTCTTACGCAGAACTTTCCGCTGCGTGCCTCGTGATCCGAAATGGAAATCGCATCCGTGGCAGGTGGCAGATCGGCGACGACCTCCTTGTCGGCAGTTATATCCCCACTCTCATAATCCACCCGGAGAATGAGTTCGCTCCCGGATTCCCGGAACGACTCGTTTTCGGGAGCGGTCAGTGGGCACTCATCGGCGCGGAGTAAGAGGAGCGTGGCGAGCACAAGAACGGGAAGAGTGAGGAGGTATTTCATCGTGATGAAGAAGTGTGCGCGATGGCTGCCTATTCCCGCCTGGGTGCTTTGCCGTAATAGGGGAAGTGATCCCAATCGTCGTTGGCGGGATCAAGTCTTGGATCGCTCGTCTGCTTCATCCATTCGTCGACACGGGCGCGATGCTGCTTGAGCGCGTCGGCGTATTCGGGTTGGGCGGCGACGTTGGCGAGTTGATTGGGATCATTCTTCAGATCGTAAAGTTCTTCGGCGGGACGCTTGCCAAAGATGAGGCCGATGTGTTTTGCGTAGGCGGAATCTGTTTGATGAGCGATGAGAAAGTCTTTTACTGAGGTGGTGTCCACATCGCCGTAGGGGCGACCGTGGAGGAAGAGCACATCAGGATCGCCCGCAGGCCAGCGGTCGGGTCGAAGATTGCGCAGATAAAGGAAGTCGCGGGTGCGGACGGCGCGTACGGGATAGCTTTGGTTGTCGTGGCGTACGTTGGCGTGCCGTTCGCGTTCGATGAAGATTGCGTCACGGGGAAAGTCATCGGGTTTGCCGAGCAGTAGATTTTTGATGCTATGCATGGTCATCTCGGGCGGCGGGGTTAGCCCGGCAAGTTCGAGGAAGGTCGGACCGAGGTCGGCGACATTGATAAAGTCATCCACCTTGCGACCCGCCGTGAGGTTTCTGCCCCAGCGAATCGCAAGTGGAACGCGGGAGCCGGAGTCATAACAATTGGCGAGTCCCCGCGGCATCTGCCAGCCATTGTCGCTTGTGTAAATGATGACCGTGTTGTCGAGTTCCTCCTGATTCTTCAGTGCGGCAATGGCCCGGGTGGCGGCGTCATCGAGCCTCATCACCCCGCCGTAATAGTTCATCAAATCGTCGCGGACTTCGGGGCAGTCCGGCAGGTCGGGCGGAATGACGAGCTTTGTGGCATAGAGTTTCGCCTTCGCCTCGGCGAGGTAGGGCAGTTTGCCGCCCATCGTTGAGGTATCGATATTGCCGAGCCAGAAGAAGAACGGTTTTGAGGGATCCCGCTTCGACTGGAAGTCGGCAAAGTCGTTGAACTTCGGCCCCACCGGATTCTCTTTCCAGCCCGAGATCTCGAAATTCCCGGGAGCCCAACCTTTGCCACTGTAGCCAATCTCGTAGCCGGCCTCATGAAGCATCCGGGTGACAACCGGCGTATCCTGCGGAAAGGCACTTTGTAAACTGGCCCGCTCGCCGAGCTGATGAGCGATTTTTCCGGTCAGCAGACACGAACGGGTAGGGGAGCACGAGGGCACCGGATTGAAGGCGTGCGTGAAGACGACTCCTTCGCGGGAGATGCGGTCGAAGGCCGGGGTGAGTGCCATCGGATCACCGAGTGCCCCGGCGTTCGGCCAGCGCCAGTTGTCGCCGAGGATGAGGAGGATGTTAGGACGATCTGTTCCGCGGGCCATTGCTAACGCAATTAAGAGGAAGGCGGAGCCAAGCGGGAGGGCGCGATAGTGACGGCGGGGGGCGAGGTGGGATCGCATCGGTGAATATGGCTGTTCCGTCGAGGGGCAACTCGGATGATCATCACCCTCTCATTATCTCGAATATCCCAGTTCCGGGACACCAAATGCCGTCTCAATGGCGGTGACTACTGCCCTTGCCAGAGTTTAATATGATCGATCTGACAAGTGCCGAAGTCGATGCCCTTGAAATCAATCTGCGCCTGCCCCGCCATGTCGATGTTGCCGCTTTGGAAAAGGTGCTTTTTGCCGTCGATCTTCAGCAGGATCGTTCCCTTTTTCAGTTCAATGATCACATCCACCCATTGATTCAGTGGCATGACAGGGGCTTCCACCGGGATGACCTCGACGTCTTTCTTGATCTTCAGAGTCGTTGCTTTTTCGGAGAAAGCGAGGGTATGGATGTGATGGCCGAGGTCCAGAAGGGGGAATCCGGGCTGATAGGCTTCGGCGTTGTATCTCATGCGGAGAGAGAGAACGAAGTTCTCAGGCACCTGCTTGAGCCAGATTACCGGCTTGAAACCCGCGTGTCCTTTGTCGCCTTTTGCGATCATCATCGTTTGAAATTCTTTGGAAGACTGGCTGCCGGTGAGAACTCCCTCGTTAATCGCCCAGGTGCTGCTTTGCCTGACCTCCCAGAACTCGGGATTCAAGGGGCCGGCAAAGTTGTCCTCATAAATGAGCTTGGTGCTCTGAAATAGCTCGGAAGGTTGGTCCGGATCACCGGCGTGAACCAGCGGAGGCCGGGCCGGGAGCAGCAGGAGAAGAGGGAGGCAGAACAGGGATAACGGGGTTCTCATCGCGGGATTCTATTGTTAGTGCAGTCGGGGGCGGATCGCGTTTTTTGATACGTATATACTCATATCTTCCCAGAATCGCCAGCATACAGATGAGTCATGAGGAGAAGCGCGGCGAGAAGCAGCCGTCCCGTGATTGTTGAAACCGGCGGCATTTGGCCTGAACTGCGTTTCTAAAAAAGTTGACCAATGGCCCTGTTCCGGGCACGATCCGGCCAGAAGGGGAAGGTCGAAAAGGGGAATCTTTGCGGCAAATTAGTCAGACTTTCCCGGCCTCGAACGTTACATTCTGTAAACCCGCCATGCATATCGCCACCAAACGTCATCTCGATCGCCGTGCTTTTCTGCGCGGTACCGGAACCGTCCTCTCGCTTCCGCTTTTAGAGGCAATGGTGCCCGCGTTCGCGACCCGGGCGCAGGCGGCGGTGGGGCAGCCTCCGCCACGCTTCCTCGCGATGTGCGCGACGCTCGGATTTCACACGCCGTTTTTGTTTCCGAAAGAAACCGGAGCGGATTACACGCTTACGCCCTACCTCGAGCCGCTGAAGGATCTGCGGGCTGATTTTTCCGTTATCTCCGGCCTTCAGCATGAAGAGCAGAATGGTGCCAACGGGCACACATCGGAAATGACCTGGCTCACCTCCGCGAAGCACCCCGGTCTCGCGGGTTTCAAAAACACGATCTCCATCGACCAGCTCATAGCGGAGAAGATCGGCGCGGAGACAAGATTCCCCTGTCTTATTCTCGGGACCGGCAGTGAATCACTTTCGTGGTCGGCCAGTGGGGTGCCGTTGCCGGCGGAGCCATCGCCTTCGAAAGCCTTTCAGCAACTCTTTGTCGAAGGCACCAAAGCTGAGGTCGATGCGCGGGTGCGCGGACTCATTCGGGGGCGCAGCATTCTTGATACGGTGATGGGTCAGGCGAAAAAGCTTCAAGGTGAACTCGGGAAGCGTGATCAGGAAAAACTCGAAGAATATTTTTCCGCAGTCCGCGATCTGGAAGGCCGCCTCGTGCAGAACGAAGCCTGGGCGCAGAAGCCGAAACCCAAAGTCGATGCCAAGCCGCCCACCGACATTCAGAGCCGCACCGACGCGATCGGCAAGATGACGCTCATGCAGGATCTCCTCGTGCTCGCCCTGCAAACGGACTCGACGCGAGCAGCGACTTTGCGCCTCTCGGGGATGAATGCGGTGCCGGACATCGCAGGCGTGAAGAACGACTGGCACAATCTCTCTCATCACGGCCAGGACCCCGCCAAAATTGATGAGCTCAAGGTCATCGAAACCGCCGAGTTCACCGCCTTTGCCGACTTCCTAAAGAAGCTCAAAAACACGCAGGAAAACGGTCGTCCGCTGCTCGACAGCACGGCGGTCCTTTTCGGGTCCAATCTCGGCAATGCCAGTGCTCACCAGACGGCAAATCTTCCCCTGGTTCTTGCCGGTGGCGGGTTCAAACATGGCCGGCACCTCGCGATTGACAATAAGCAGCACGTCTTCTCCAATCTCTTTGTCTCTCTCGCGCAGCGCATGGGAGTGGAGGCGGAATCCTTCGGCTTCAGCACGGGCGCTCTCGACCTCAATCAGGCATAGGCATGAAGTTACGATTTCTCGCGGCGATGGCGCTCATTGTCTGTGCTGATCCCGTTATAGGAGCGATTCCGGCGGTCGAGCCATTCTTGGACCAGCACTGCATGGATTGCCATGACGGTGAAATGAAAAAAGGCGGGCTCGATTTGTTATCCTTGTCCACCGACGGAGGGAACTCTGCCGCGTTAAAAAAATGGGTGCGGGTGTATGATCGCGTCGCCGCCGGTGAAATGCCTCCTCCGAAGAAGACGCAGCCATCGCCGGAGGCAAAGAAGGGATTCCTGGCGGCGCTGGGTGGCGACCTGATCACCAAATACGATGCGCAGAAAGGGACCGTGCTGCGTCGTCTGAACCGCCGGGAGTATCAGAACACGATCAACGATTTGCTGGGTGTCAGGGTCAATGTGATCGACTCGCTGCCTGAGGACGGGCGTGCCCACGGCTTCGATAACGTCGGCGAGGCACTCTCGATTTCCGGCATCCAGATGATGCGTTATATGGAGGCCGCTGAACTGGCGTTGAATGCGGCGATATACAACGAAGTCAAGCCGGAGACGATCACCGAGCGTTTCACTCTGGAAAGCGATCGGAATAAAGAAAACATTGGCAAGCAATGGCTGCAGCGTGACGACGGAGCCATTGTCGTTTTTAACGAAGGCGGTTTTCCCAGTACCGTGATTCCGAATCTGCGGGCCAAAACCGCGGGCACTTATAAAGTGCGGGTGACCGGTTACGGCTATCAAATTGAAGAACCGGTCGTCTTTGCAATCATCACCGGAAGCTTCAACTTTCGCAACGCCGATAACGTGGTAGAGAGTTTTCATGAATTGCCCGCCGGTAAGTCCGGTACCGTCGAGGCCACGGTGTATCTCGATCAGGGCAAGGGGATCTGGATCAGTCCGCAGGGGCTTAACGGACCCGATGGCCATTCGCCGGTCAAAGATGGCCCTGACAAGTATCCCGGCGAAGGCATGGCGATTCAGGAAGTCACCCTCGAAGGCCCCTTCATCACCGAATGGCCGCCGCGCGGGCAGAAGATGGTTCTGGGCGAAGCGAAGTTGCGTCAACTGCCGCACGGGCTTCCGAACTCGCAGGCATGGAAAGCAAAACAACCCGGATTTAAATTCGAATTCACCGCCGACAGCGCGGATCCCGCTGCGGAGGCGCGGCGGCTGCTTCCGGCCTTTGTCACATCCGCCTTTCGCCGACCCGCGACGCCGGGTAACATCGAGCCTTACGTGAAGCTTTTCGATGCCGAGTTTGCCGCGAGTCAGGATTTCCTCGTCGCGATGCGCACGGCTGCCATTGCGGTGCTGTGTTCGCCTGAGTTTTTGTATTTGAAAGAACCGGCAGGGAGGCTCAATGACTTCCGGCTCGCCTCGCGCCTCAGCTACTTCCTCACCCGGAGCGCTCCCGATGCCGAGCTGCTCACCGCCAAGCTCACGCAACCGGACGTGCTGCGTGCCCAGACGGAACGGCTATTGAAAAGCACAACGCTGGAGCGTTTCATCACTGACTTCACCAACGGCTGGCTGAACCTGCGGGAGATCGAGTTCACGACACCGGACAAGCAACTCTATCCTGAATATGACGGGCTTTTGCTCGACTCCATGCTTCGCGAGACCCGTGCCTTTATCACGGAAATGGTGCAGGACAACCTCAGTGTTTCAAACTTGATCGAGAGCGACTTCGCGATGCTCAACTCCCGGCTCGCGCGGCACTATGGGATTCCCGGTGTCAGCGGGCTTGAGATACAAAAGGTCACACTGCCGCCCGACAGCAAACGCGGGGGTGTTCTGACTCAGGCAAGCGTTCTGAAGGTCAGCGCCAATGGCACGAACACGTCTCCGGTGATTCGCGGTGTCTTCGTGATGGATCGTCTTCTCGGCATCGAACCGCCCCCACCGCCACCCGGCATTCCGGGAGTGGAGCCGGATATTCGCGGAGCGACGACCTTGCGGGAATTACTCGACAAACACCGCAATTCAGAGACCTGCAACGGCTGTCACCGCGTCATCGACCCGCCCGGTTTCGCTTTGGAAAACTACGACGTCATTGGTGGTTGGCGTGAAAACTTCCGAAGCATCGGAGAAGGCAAATTTATCGATCTCAAAGTGGAGGGGCGAAAAGTACGATACAAGGAGGGCCTGCCAGTCGACTCGAGCGGTGAACTGACCACTGGCGCAAAATTCGCCAGCCTGTCGGAATTTAAGAAGCTCCTGCTCGCAGCTGACGATCGCGTCGCCCGGGCCATGACCGAAAAATTCCTTACCTTTGCCACCGGTCGAGGTATGGGCTTTTCGGATCGCGCTGCGATTGACAGGCTGGTAGAGCAATCGAAAGTGAAAGGCCACACCCTGCGTGATCTAATCCATGCAGTCGTGCAGAGCGAGATTTTCCTGAGCAAGTAGGCT
>JAGNMT010000182.1 GCA_017991025.1 Verrucomicrobiales bacterium | reverse complement strand
TTTTGAACCGTTCCCGAGGAGACGACATTTGAATAAATCCGAAACCTTAAGGACCTCGCCATGATGGAGGCTGGAGGAAAGAGCCTCCGTTGCCGCATTGACCGCATAACGGAACGAATGCGCCGTTATGGTCCCACCCTTGCGGCGGGCCTGCTCAAGGTCATTCAGGACGGACGCACCCGCCTCGACATGATCCGTTTCACCCTCCAACTTGATCCACGAATCCCGGGTAGTCACCGTCAACCCGAGTGCCGATCCCATTTCTTTGAGCAAAGATAGATCATCGGCAAAAAGGCCATGGAGAAAATGGGCATTCTCAAATTCTAAAGTTTTTTCAGCCATACCGGTCGCGGCCCCGAAATGGTGGCGCAAAATGAGACATTCCGAAGATTATCGATATCCATAGACCAGTCCCCAGTCGAGTGATCCGGAAAACTCACCAACACCCTCAACCGGTTCGTTGGCACCCTTCTCTTTTGCAGTGAGCCCTTCGCCCTTTTTCTCATACTCGGCGACAACACGAATAAAATAGGTCGCCGTCTTTTGCGGCAGGGCGCGCACCCCGGCAAAAGAGCCTTTCGCAAAAGACTCCAGTCCGATGGCGTTCCCCTGAGCGTCAAAGATATCCACTTTGATAGTCGCCCCCGGCCAGCTTGTTCCCGCCCAGAACCAATATTCATTTCCCCGGAAAAGTTGATGCCGCACCAGGAGCGGCTTACCCGGCTCCACCTCGCCCGACCAGTTGTCCTCCCGCACTTCGAAACCCTGCTCGACATAAGGGGTGGCAGCCTCAAGCGCCAGCGAGATCGCCTCATTGACGAAGCCGTAGACCAGACCCCCGATCGACAATACAGAACCAAGGGCGAATGTCTGGATCGGCACTGATAGTCTCATTTTTGAATGGTTCATCTGGGATCTCTTCTAGCGGATCGGTGCTCCGCAGCACCGATCCCGGGTTTACGGTTTCAGAAAATAATACTCCTCCAGCATCGCCCGACTGATATCGCGAAGCAAATTAACGTCCTCCTCCGCGATAACGGCCGTCGGCGTGATGATCGCTTCAAGCCGGGCAAGACCGGTCGAAATCGCTCGAATCTCGGGCGATTTCGCCGACGGCCCTTGAATCGATCCCAGCATCTTGCGAAAGTGAGCGACGAGTCCGGGCTGATTGAGCAACTCAGCTTTGTCCTCGCTGAACGAGCTGCTGATAAAGGAAGTTACGACATTTGTCCCCCGTAACCAGCCACCCAGGCTGACGAGACCGGAGAGTTCATCATCTCTCAATGTGGTTTCCATCGTCGTACGCACTGTCTGCTGGGTCGCGTCCAACTCATCCCGGACCTTCTCCCACTCGTTATTTCCCGCCGCCTCAATGATGCTGAGACTATGCGGCCTCACTGCGCCCGCAAGACCGAGAGATTCCGATAAGGCAAGGACACGGCGGCCGATATTCTGGATTTCATCTTTATTTTTCGCTTGAACCGCGATGAACCCCTCTCCGACGAGGCTGCCAAAAGTCAGGGCGAGAACCGCCCGGTCACGCCCCTGCACTCGCTCTTCGGGCAGCTCAATACCGCTATCCCAATCGGGCTCATCGAGCTTGTCGAGCACCGCAAAAATTTCGGCCGGGATGGGCACTACCACTTTATCGACGAGCTCACCGGGAAAGTTGGTAAGATCAATACGCTCCGGAACCACAGCCTTTGCCCCGCTATCCTGGGCCGGACCATCAAAAGGCACTAACGCCACAACCGCCACGACTGCGGTGAAAACGAAAAGACGGAGGACACCTGAAAAAGAACGGGAACACATTTCAAATATTACGAGGATGGCAAACTATCGCAGAAATTCCGTGAGTATCAATCAGGCATGATACCGGTTTGCCCGCTGAATCGGCTCAAATTGACGCCACAGTCACGGCGATATCACCACCAAAGCAGACATCAACATCACTTCCGGAAACCCGGGGCCTATCGTGATAGTCGCCCGAATAGAACAATCTGCCCGGCTCTCTTTCCTCGTAATTGACATGCAGCGAATGGCGCTCCTGTCCGCAATGAACGATCAGCGGCTCACGTTCACCGGCCGCAAGATGGGGCAAATTCACATTCCAAAAATGGCCCTCGTCGAGTGATTCATCGAGGAGGCCCTGCAAGACAGCCCCGGCGTATCCCGACGCCCTTTCCCAATCAAGAGTCAGCCCCCTCCTGATGAAATGGGAGACGGCGACACCTCGAATCCCGGCAAAAGCCGCCTCGCGAACCGCTGCAACCGTTCCCGAAATGGCAAAATCGTGACGCCCGAGATTGCCTCCATGGTTGATCCCCGACAGGACCCAGTCAGGACGAGTCGGCATGAGATGGGCCAGGGCTATCCGGGTACAGTCAGCAGGAGTTCCACTCACCGCATAGCGCCTTTCACCCCGTGGCTCAAAGCCTATGGGGGTATCGGTCGTGACACGATGCCCGATCTGCGACATTTGCGAGATCGGGGCGACGACCCAGACTTCGTCAAAAATTGACAAAGCGACCCTCCGCAGAGCGGAGAGGCCATCAGCGTCTATGCCATCATCGTTTGTCAGTAGCGCAATCATGATTCGGGGGAAAGAGGGAAAAGCGTTTTGCTCCTTTGCTGACACGGTCTATCTCTCCATCGTGAATTCAACGCAAGCGCTCCTTTACTTTGATCGTTACGATGGTCGTCTCAAATCCGAGGGGATTTATGGGGAAAAACCGCTCCGATGGGCCTACGAGACGATGATTGGCCGAATCTGCCTCGAGGCAATCATCAAAAAGCGCTGGTTCTCGCGGCTCTATGGACGCTGGGCGGACAGCACTATCTCCAGAAAAGAAATCGCGCCCTTTCTCCGCCGCTTCGGGGTCGACTCCACGGAATTCCTTAATTCGCCCGAGTCATTCCGGACTTTTAACGAGTTCTTCTATCGTCGCCTCAAACCCGAAGCCCGCCCCGTTGCGGCGGGGGAAAAGACGGTCATTTTCCCTGCCGACGGGCGACATTTTTTTATCCCGGACCTTTCCCGTGAATCCACTCTCTACGCCAAGGGTCAGCGCTTCGACCTCACCGGTCTGCTCGGGGATGCGACCCTGGCAGAGCGTTTCGCACAGGGCAGCGCCATCCTTTCAAGGCTGTGCCCGACCGACTATCACCGCTTTCATTTCCCGATTGGCGGAACGTGCGGGGATCCCAAACTCATTAACGGATCACTTTATTCGGTCAACCCTATCGCGCTCTCACGCCAACTCGGATACATCATCGAGAACAAGCGACGAATCACGGTCGTCAAACACGCCGCGCTGGGCGAATATCTCTTTCTCGAGATCGGAGCGACCAATGTCGGCAGCATTGTCGACACCTGCAAGGGGGGGGAGTCGGTCGCAAAAGGCGCTGAGAAAGGGTATTTCCGTTTCGGTGGCTCCATGATCATCACCCTTTTCCCTCCGGGGACCCTTGACCCTGCCCCCGATCTTGCCGAGCAATCTTCAAATGGAGTTGAGCTCTACGCACGCTTCGGCGACCGGATGGGTTCGCTCCGGGTTTAATAGGCACAAAAAAACGGCTGCCCCGGAAGGGCAGCCGCCTTTCAGAATTCAACGGCACGGTCTTCCGGAACAAACTCCGGAAAACACCCGCCAGCTCAATTACTTGGAGCAGCTGTATGCAGCGCTATCGCATGGCTTGGCACAGCACTCTTTTGTTTTGCAGGCGGTCATGGAGAGAGCGCCGATGGCAACGATGGTGAGCAGGATGATGTTTTTCATTGTGTGGTAGTATTCTGGTATTTGAATTAGGCTGAACAAAGCCAAGCGGCACCCTCATCCAGGGATGGATAGCGCCATTTGGTTGCATTCAGCCGAGGAATACGTAAACTCGCCGACTTTCTTACAAAAATCAACCTATGAACCGACAGCCGAAACATCTCGCGATCGCGGGCGCAACCGGAGCCGTGGGGATCGAAATCCTCAAGTGCCTCGAGCAACGCGACTTTCCCGTGAGTGAACTGACCCTTCTCGCTTCCGCTCGGTCGGCAGGAAAAACAATCATGTTTCGTGATCAGGCGATCGCAGTGAAAGAGCTGACACCCGATTCCTTTACCGGAGTCGATATCGCACTTTTCAGCGCCGGAGGCGGTATTTCCCGGGAATTCGCCCCGCACGCGGTCGCTGCCGGAGCGGTCGTCGTCGACAACTCCTCGGCATTCCGCATGGACGAAGGTGTGCCGCTCGTCGTGCCTGAAATCAATCCGGAAGATGCCCGAAAACACTCGGGGATCATCGCCAATCCGAACTGCACCACCATCATCACCCTCATGGCTCTGAATCCGATGCATCTGGCCTTCGGCGGGGTAAAAAGTATCATCGCTTCCAGTTATCAGGCCGTTTCAGGGAGTGGTGCCCAGGGAATCATGGAACTTGAAGCTCAGGTCACCGCAATTGCCAGAGGCGAGACACTCCCCGAAAGGAATGTTTACTCGAGACAAATTGCTTTCAACGTCATTCCCCAGGTCGATTCTTTTACCGAGAACGGCTACACCAAGGAGGAGCTGAAAATGCATTTCGAAGGACGGAAAATCCTCCATGCCCCGGACCTGAAGGCTTCCGTCACTTGCGTGCGGGTCCCGGTCTACCGCTCTCATGCCGTCTCCGTCACGGCCGTCTTTAATAACAAACCATCGGTGGAAGCCGCCCGCGCCGCGATCACCGCTGCCCCCGGAGTCCACGTGATCGACAACCCCTTTGCGGATATCCCGCAATTTCCGACCCCGCTCGATTCCACCGACGGCGACGATTGCCTCGTCGGCCGTATCCGCGAAGACCTCGTCCTCGACAACGCGCTCACTTTCTGGGTCGTCGGCGACCAGGTAAGAAAGGGGGCCGCCCTCAATGCCGTTCAGATTGCCGAGCTTCTCTAGCAGTTTAGCGGTTAGCACTTTAGCCATTTAGCGATTTATCCAAATTTCTCCGAAAGCTAAAAAGCCAAACCGCTAACAGCTAAATAGCTCCATGAACACCTACCTTGAACAGCGCTGCCGTCTCGTCGACAAGACTCTTAGCCGGTTTCTCCCCACTGCCAAGACTCGCCCGGCGACGCTTCACGAGGCGATGCGCTACAGCCTTTTTGCCGGAGGAAAACGGCTCCGGCCTATCCTCTGCCTCGCCAGCGCGGAAGCCTGCGGCGGCGGTTACGAGGCGGCTCTCGCGCCGGCCGCTGCGGTAGAATGCATCCATACCTATTCCCTCATCCATGACGACCTTCCCTGCATGGATGACGATGATCTCCGTCGCGGCATGCCGACGAGTCATGTCAAATACGGAGAAGGCATCGCCGTCCTTGCCGGTGACGCGCTGCTGACCATTGCATTCGAGATTCTTGCCAAAGTCAAGGCTACGCCCCGTTATGATATCGGTTCCTTCGTCAGCGAACTGGCCGTTTCATCCGGAAGCCGTCATCTCATCGGTGGCCAGGTCCTCGATCTCCAGGGCGAAGGAAGCGAGGTGAAGCTGAATGCGGCGCAACTGAAGTACATCCACGAGAGCAAAACGGCCGCCCTTCTCACTGCCTCGATCCGTCTCGGAGGAATGACCGCGAACGCAACGCCGGCGCAATTGCAGGCTCTCACCACCTATGGACAATCTCTCGGCCTCGCCTTTCAAGTCATCGACGACATTCTCGACGTGACACAGACCAGCGAAAAGCTCGGAAAGAGCGCGGGCAAAGACGAAGCCAAGGCCAAGTCCACCTACCCTGCCCTTTTCGGACTTGAAAAGAGCCGCAAAGAAGCGGCTCGGTTGACGAAAAAAGCCCACGAAGCACTGAAGCCATTTGGCAGAAAGGGCGCAAGGCTGAGCGAACTTGCCCGCTATCTGCTGGATCGGGAGTATTGAGCGGAGCCTTTTCCTCAATCCGGATGATGCCCCTCCCCCTGGTCCAGTCTAGGCATTTCCCCCGGCGGATGCCCGTGAATCCGCGCGTGGTCCTTCATCGGCTCCAGATGGGTCGTCACGATCGTTGACGGCCCCATTTCGTCGCGAACCTCCCGCTCGAAGTCTGTCGCGATTTCATGGGCGTCACGCACCGTCGTGTCATCGTCAAAAACGAGATGAAAATCGACCCAGTGCCCGTCTCCGAGATGGCGGTGTCGCATCTGATGCCAGGTCACCCCATGCTTTTCCGTCGCCGCATCGAGCCGTGCGACAATGGCCACCTGCACCGCCGGATCGGCCCGGTCCATCAGCCCGCTCGCACTCTGCCACATCAGGCGCACTCCCGACCAGAGAATGTTCAGAGCAACGAGCATCGCGCAGATGGGATCAAATCCCATCCATCCGGTCGCCCAGGTCAGACCGAGCCCTGCGAGCACCCCGATGCTTGTCCACGCATCAGTGAGAACGTGATTGCCATTCGCTTCGAGAATCAACGAGCCTCCCCGTTTCCCGAGCCTGAGCAAGTGCCAGCCCAACCAGCCATTGATCAGCATCGCCAGCGCGGTGAGGGCACTACCCATCCCGAGCCGCTGAGGTTCCAGGCCGCCCGTCCACTGGTGAACAGCCTGATAGAAAATAAACACCCCTGCAATCGAGATGAGCCCTCCTTCAAACCCCGCCGAGAAAAAGGAGATCTTCGCGTGACCGTAGGGATGATCCTCATCCGGCGGTTTCTGAGAAAGGCGCAGGCTGTAAACGACAAACGCAACCGCCGCGACATGCACGACCGACTCAGCCGCATCACTGAGAATCGCCGACGACTGCGTCAGATACCAGGCCGCCGTTTTGATCGCAAGCATCACCACCCCGATCCAGAAGGATAACCAGCTTGCCCGGCGGAGGAGTCGTTGGCTGCTTAGGGAATCGTACATGGTTTCAGCCTGACAGAATTACTTCCAAACGCCAATTTCCCGCAGCTGCTTCGCCGCCGTCCCCGCCCAATCCCGGTTGGCTGCCGGGCTCGCCGGGCTGGGATGGAGAATTTTTCCGATGACCGGATGTGTCCCCATCGCTCCCGCAATGCGGGCGAGACAGCCTTCCGCAAAAGCGCCCACGCCGATTAGGTACTCAGGCTCAAGGAGACGCAGGTGCTCACCCACATAGGCATCGCAAGCGGCATAAACGGGGGCCATTTCAGCGGCAGGCAACTTGTCGGGTGTGCGATTACGACCGCTTTCCTCCATCCAGACGAGGGGACAATAGTTCACCACATAGTGT
>JAGNMT010000181.1 GCA_017991025.1 Verrucomicrobiales bacterium | reverse complement strand
CCTAGTGAGGCAGGGCTGCTATTCAATGCCGAGGAATTTCTCAATTTTCATGCCGATATCTTTGGCTATTTGCCGGAGAAGGAACGGGGAGAGATCTCTTCCCTCAGGTTTTACCCAAGTTTATCGAGGGTTTCGCCCTGGGTGCACCGGGAAATCCGGGTACGAAACCAACAAAGAGCCCTGTTTCGGAGCACTGCTCAACCACTGCAGTCTACTTGCGCATTTTCGTGGTCTATTGCCATTGTGCCCAGACAGCAATCCCGCCCCTCACTCCTCCAGCCGCGCCAGCAGATCCTCGGTCGCGACGGCGTCGCCTTTGCGGACGAGGATCTCGGTGACGGTGCCATCGGTGTTCGCGGAAATGGTCGTGAGCATCTTCATCGCCTCGAGGGTGATGATGGGATCGCCCGCCTTCACCTTCGTGCCGACGCCGATGTTGATCTCGGTGACCATGCCGGGCATGGGCGCGACGACCTGAAGCGGATCTTTGACATCGCCTTTCGGTTTCGTCACCGCGTTTTTAGGAATGAGCGACTTGTCGAGGACCTGCGATTCGCGGGGCATGCCGTTGAGTTCGTAGAAGACGTTCCGGCGGCCCTGATCGTCGGGTTCTCCGATTCCGATGAGTTTGATGAAGAGCAGCTTGCCGTGGTCGATCTGGACTTCAATTTCCTCGCCGAGCGAAAGCCCGTAAAAGAAGGCCGTGGTTGGCAGTCCGGAGACCTGGTCGTAGGTGTTGGTGAATTGGTCAAAGTCCGCGAAGACCTGCGGGTACATGAGGTGGCTGTAGAGATCGTCCTCGGTGCAGGGACGTCCGAGCTTCGTCGTCAGTTCGACACGTTTGGCCTCAAGATCGACCGGTTCGGCGAGTTCGCCGGGACGCTTGGTGGTCGCGACACGATCACCGAGAACGACACGCTGGACGTCCTTCGGCCAGCCGCCGTCAGGCTGACCGAGGCCGCCGGAGAGCATATCAATGACAGACTCGGGAAAGTCGTGTGAGCCGGGCGTGAGGTTCGGGACATCATGAGGACGAATCCCGCGCGTGATGAGATACATACACATGTCACCAACGACTTTGGAACTCGGTGTCACCTTGATGATGTCGCCGAAGAGCTGGTTCACCTCCGCGTAAGTGCGTGCGATCTCGGGCCAGCGATGGCCGAGGCCCATGCCGTTGGCCTGCTCCTTGAGGTTGGTGAACTGACCACCGGGCATTTCGTGAATGTAGACCTCGGCCGATCCGGCTCGCGGCGCGGTATTGAAGGGCTTGTAAAAATCGAGGACTTCCTCCCAGTAGTCCGACATCTCATTGAGGGCATCAATATCGAGCCCCGGGTCGCGCTCCTGTCCCTGGAGGGCGACGCAGATGGAGTTCATGTTAGGCTGGCTCGTCGACCCTGACATCGAGGCGATCGCGAGGTCGACAATATCCACTCCGGCCTCGGAGGCGGAGAGCACGGACGAGGCATTGATGCCCGAGCTGTCGTGGGTGTGGAAATGGATCGGGAGTCCGATCTCGTCACGCAGGGCGGAGACCAGCTTCTTCGCGGCAAAGGTCCGGCAGAGGCCGGCCATGTCCTTGATCGCGAGGATATGGGCCCCCATTTTTTCGAGCTGTTTCGCCTTCGCGACATAGTACTTCAGCGAGTATTTGTCACGCTTCGGATCGTCGATGTCACCGGTGTAGCAGATCGCCGCCTCGCAGATCGCATAGGGCTGATTTCGCACCGCCTCCATCGCCACGGTCATGTTCGGGAGGTAGTTCAGCGAGTCGAAGATACGGAAAATGTCCATCCCCGAATCGGCGGCGTGTTTCACAAAACCGGCTACGACATTGTCGGGGTAGTTCGAATAGCCGACCGCGTTGGAACCGCGGAAGAGCATCTGGAAACAGATGTTCGGCACTTTCTCCCGCAGCTCGCACAGCCTGTCCCAGGGCGACTCTTTGAGGAAACGCATCGCGGTGTCAAAGGTCGCGCCGCCCCACATTTCGAGGCTGAAGAGATTCGGGGTGCGCTGGGCGACAACACCGGCCACATTCAGCATGTCGACCGAGCGCATCCGCGTCGCGATGAGCGACTGGTGGGCGTCCCGCATCGTTGTGTCAGTGATGAGGAGCGGCTTCTGTTCGCGAATCCAGGCGGCAAACTTTTCGGGCCCGAGCTCGAGAAGACGGTTCCTCGAACCGGCCGGGACATCTCCACGCACATCGAATTCAGGGACACGCGCGGGGAGCAGCACTTCGGAGGGACGATAGCCTTTCACCGTCGGATTGCCGTTCACGGTGATGTCACTGAGATAGGAGAGCAGCCTCGTGGCGCGGTCGCGACGCGGCTGGAATTTAAAGAGATCGGGGTTGGTGTCGATGAGCCGCGTTGTCGCATTGCCGGACCGGAAAGTCTCGTCGAGGACGACATTTTCGAGGAAGGGAATGTTTGTCTTCACCCCGCGGATGCGGAACTCGCGCAGGGCACGGTTCATGCGCTGGAGGGCAATGTCGAAACGGGGTCCGGAGGCCGTCAGCTTCACGAGCATCGAATCGTAATAGGGCGTAATGACCGACCCGGCATCGCCCGCCCCCGCGTCGAGACGAATCCCGAAACCGGCCGCCGAGCGGTAATTGATGATCTTCCCGTAGTCGGGCGAGAAGCCGTTTGCGGGATCCTCCGTCGTGATGCGTGCCTGCACCGCGTAGCCGTTGCGCGCGATGTTTTCCTGCTGCGGGATGTCGATCTCGTGACCGAACAGTTCATAGCCCTGCGCAACGAGGATCTGAGAACGAACGAGATCGATCCCGGTGATGACCTCGGTCACGGTGTGCTCAACCTGAATGCGGGGGTTCATCTCGATGAAGAACCATTCCTTCGTGTCGATGTCGTAGAGGAACTCGACGGTGCCCGCATTGTTGTAGCCGATCGACTCGGAGATCTTCACGGCCGCGTCGCACAGTTCATGGCGCACCTTGTCATCAAGGCCGAAAGAGGGCGCGATCTCGATGACCTTCTGATGACGGCGCTGGACGGAGCAATCGCGCTCGTGCAGGTGCACGAGATTGCCATGTTTGTCGCCCAGGATCTGCACCTCGATGTGTTTGGCGCGGCCCACGAAGCGCTCCAGGAAAACCGCAGGATTGCCGAAGGCGTTTTCCGCCTCGGTCTGGGCCTGATCGAGGAGACCATCGAGTTCGGACTCCTTCTGCACGACCCGCATGCCGCGACCGCCGCCGCCGAAGGCCGCTTTGATGATGAGAGGAAAACCGATCGTGCGCGCGATTTTGAGCGCTTCGCCCCGGTCGGTGACCGGTTCCTCCGTTCCAGGCAGGGTGGGGACATTGACCTTTTTTGCGAGGGCGCGGGCCGAGACTTTGTCGCCCATGGCGTCGAGCATTTCGGGATCGGGGCCGATGAATTTGAGCCCCGCCTCGCGGCAGGCACGGGCAAAGTCCGCATTTTCCGAGAGGAAACCGTAGCCGGGGTGGATCAGGGTGACGCCTTTTTCCTTGGCGATGCGGATGATGCCCTCAATGTCGAGATAGGCACCGACGGGCCCCTTCTCTTTCCGAAGACGATATGCCTCGTCGGCTTTGAAGCGGTGACGGGAAAACCTATCCTCCTCGGCATAGATGGCGACGGTGCGCAAACCCAGTTCGGTCGCGGCACGGAAGATCCGGATGGCGATCTCGCCCCGGTTTACGGCCATCAACTTTTCCACTGGTGCGGGTTCCTGATTCTCGGTTTCAGACATGGGCCGAGACTATAAACCGTGCCCTCGTTACGGAAAGACCGATTTTTGCGAATTCGCGGGATCAACCGAATGATCTGTGTCCGATCCGGCAGCACTGCTGGAGATCCTGGGTTGATAGGGTCCCGTCACCGACCGAACCCTGTCTGGTCAATAGGCAAAAATCTCGCTATCCTCGAAAAATCGCTTCACTTCGATCTCGCCATTTTCAGGGGAGTCGGAGGCATGGCAGATGTTGATCATCATGTCTTCGCCGAAGTCACCTCGAATGGTGCCGGGCTCGGCCTCTTTCGAATTGGTTGGACCGAGCATGCCGCGCACTTTCGCAATAACATCGTCACCCTCGAGCACGAGGGCGACCACAGGGGCGGACTGCATGAACGCCACGATACTAGGGAAAAAGGGTTTGTCGGCCACATGGCTGTAATGGTCAGCCAGAATCTCGTCGGAAAGATGGATCATTTTCGCACCCCGAATAATAAATCCCGCTTTTTCAAATCGGGCGATGACATCGCCGCAATGGGCTTTCTTAACGCAATCGGGCTTCAGGAGAATGAGTGAACGTTCGGTCGACATGGCGAAGGGAGGTCTGTGTGTGGTGTTTGGTAAGAAAGGCTATCTGTAGGCACTTTAATCGTGAAGGAAAGGGGAAAGTGCTTCAGATTCCGCGTTTGTAGCTCTCGCAGCGATTCATCCAACCTGCCGACCAACGGGATTCGCCTCGATCGGAGGGAGCATTTTTGATGCGGCGCTGGAGGACCCGCTTTGCCGCTTCACTGAATTCGTTGGCCGAGGCCTGCCCTCCGGCGCTCGGGCCCATCTCGAGCAGGACATCGCGCAATCCCCATCCGTAACCGTTATATTTCTCCTCAGGTTTGACGCCTTCACCTTTGAAGTTCACGTAGTCGATGAGTGAGTAGAGGCCAGTCCGGCTTCCCGTCATTTTGTAAAAATTCTCGCGAAGACGAGCTTTGTCCGCCTCGCCTGTTGTCGCGGCCTGCATTTTCGGGAGGGCCTGCTCGAGGCGTTGCACGATGAATCCCGTCTGGACGGGGACGGTGTTGGCGAGAAACTGTCGCAATTCCTTCATGCGCGGTGCCCCCTGATCTTTCAAGAACTCGCTCCGTGAGTTCCACGGGCACCCGTTCACTTCCGTTACCCAGACGGGGACGGGGGTTCCTTTTTGCTTCATGTAGGCAATGAGAGGAGGGAAACTTTCCTGAAAGGGGCCCGGACGGCCGGGAACATACCAGATGAAGTGTCCGATACCGAGCGAGGGGAAATCCTCGCCCGCGTTCCATGAGGTAAGCCCTTCCACGGTCCCTCCGCATTCATTCTCCCAGATTTTGCGCCCGATCGCGGCGGCATCTGCCTCACTCAGCTTAATTCCCGTCGCCCCCGGACTGGGCGATGGCAGAGAATCCACGGAAGCGCAGCCGTTCAGACAAATACTAAGTAAAAGGACGACCGGTGAGCGAAGTAAAAACATCTGGAGAATTTCGTTAATAAATGTGAAAAATCAAACGCATCGCAAAAAATGTTTTGATAATTACCATAATTTAGATTATTTTAATAAAATAGCCTGAGCAGGGCCATCATTTCCTATAATTTTTATGAACTCCGATTACGACATCACTTTGCACTCCGAAGAAAAATCTTTGGCGGAAGCGGCAAGGGATAATTTTCTCGGCTCGCTCGGATTAAGAGAAAGCGACTTGTCCGAGGATACCGGATCCGGGTCTGAAGAGACGTTTGCAGACGAGGGCATAGTGCTGTCGTCGCAACCGGATGGTCTTGAGCTTCCCGCTTCCACGGTTGTTTCATCTCAGGGACGTGCTATTTCTTTCTCGGTGTCCCGGGTCCCGGACAAGAATCGTACTTTTGCGGTTTCTGAGGTCGGCAAGGAACGTTCCATCGCCCCTGCACCGTCGGGGAGTATTCCTGATTCAGTGGAAAAGACCGAATCGTTCGCTGCAGTGACCTCGACCGGTGGAGTTGTCCCTATGGCCATTGACAATCCCGACGTAATTTTGAATCTCGATTGTCCCGAGTGTGGAGGCGAACTGGTGCTCAAACGGCGGCACATCGGGGTCGAGGGTGCTTGCGTTTGGTGCCATGCTCCCATCATCGCTGTTGAATCGGCTCTTGATTCACAAGTGCGGGTTGTCCCGATTCTAGGCAGGGTCATCAAACCGGCGTCATGCGAAACCCCGCTCGCCACTACCCCGGCGTCTGCCTCCGTTGTCGATATTCCCGCAGCCGAGTCGGGGGAAGTGAATGCCTCTTTGTTGATGAATTCCGTCGAAGATCTCTCTGCCAGCCACGCCTCAGTGAGTGTAGGAATCGATAGCGCCACCGAAAACACAGCGACTTGCCCCCTTGAGGATTCCGGTGAGAAGCAGGTTGTGGAACCGGCACCCCGGGAGCAGATATCGCCATTCGACCTCGATGGTCTTTATGCCGCGCATAGTTTTGGCAAGCCAGCCGAGGACCGTATCGAAGCACAGGGGTTTGGCGAGACCCTGACGAGCGCTCCGGCAAAACTCGCTGAAATGCCGATGACGGGATTCGGCGCATTTCTGCAGGAGGGCTCCCAACCGAAAACCCCTGATCTTCTTACCCCTCCGCTGACCTGGCCCGCCATCAGGGCGGCATCCCCGCCAGAAGCCGAGCCGACGTCACAGACAACCAGCCTCTCGGAGCCCTCGGACGCCCTGAATTCGGTTGGATTCTCCATGCCTGCCCAATGGGGACCACCCGTAAAGGTGGCACCTGCCGAGCAGGAAAGCATTCGGGATGTGCCTGGAACTGCGTTCGTATCCGGGGGATTCGGAAATGCCGTTGCCGGAACCGATCTGGGAGGCTTCACGGCACCAGGCCAGTCGCCGGTTACGGCCGGGGCTGCTTCCTTTGACGGGGGTAATGCCGCTGTCAATTCCTCCGCCCCTTTTGTTAATGAGCCTACCCTGAAAAACATCGCTTCTGCCTTCGCCCCGCTCGGGTTAGGTGCTCAGATTGGCGCATCGACTCCTTCGGAAAAATCCACCGGTTTTACCGGATTTCTTGGCGCTGACGCTCCGGCGGTAGCGAATGAGGAAGCCAGAACTCGCGTTGAAGCGGGCGAAGAAACGACGGCAGGTCTATCCTTTCATAACTCACCCGCTACAAAACTGCTCTTTGGAGAAATGCCAGTGGATGATAAGCGGACTTTCGCCATGCCGGGCAGTCATTTTTCGACCGGAAGTTCCTCAGAAGGTGACCACACAAAACAACAGCCCTTCGCAGAGAACCCTGCCCCGTTGCCGGGAAAATCGTGGGGGATTTCCGAGCCGATCGGAACCCCTTCCGGCGACGAAGTACCCGTCGCGTTTGGCAGGGATAATGAGTTGTCGCCGTCATTTAGCGAGTCAATGCCTTCGGGATTTGGCGACGCTCCCTTCTCCACGTTCCCTGAATCGCCCGGTTCTGAATCGCAAGTTCTCCGGACTCC
>JAGNMT010000180.1 GCA_017991025.1 Verrucomicrobiales bacterium | reverse complement strand
CAAAACTGGCCAGATCAGGCCTGCGGAATTCTGACAAGGAACAAAACCGAACGAGTCGAGTAACCCGGATCGCCCCGGAAAAACCTTCACCATTCCGCGCTGCGGAACGATGGAGGCGAGGGCGGGACCCGCCTCCGAATATTTTCGACCCTTGAAAATGAACGACTTACGTCCTCGGATTGGAGCGCCTGTGTGACATATTAGGAGCATCTGCAAGTTCCGTCAACCGGACGATCTCAGAATTTGGGTGGTAAACCTCTCGACCGTTGCTTCTGACCAGCCCGAGGTTCTTTGCGCGTCTGAGGGTGCGCGTTTCATCCTCTCCGAGTCCTCTTCCTCCAAAATGATTCGCCCATTGTGCCGAAGCGTTTCGAGAAGATCAAGGGAAGGCTTCCCGTCTCCGAGTAAGCCTGCCCAGCGAACGATATATTCGGTTTGATTCGCGAACTTCAAAGGACTCCCGTCCTTCCAGGTTTCGAGAAACTCAAGAAGCTGATTTATCTGGATCGCGGCCCTCCTTTTCAAGTGTCCCAGCCTCTCCAAAAAGCCTTCCAGATCAGCCGCGACGATTCCCCCATCGAGAAGGCGGCTGTTTTTTCCGGGACAGTGCTTCACCTCGAATCGGATTCGATCTCCGAGTTTGGCATAAACTTGTATCTCCTCTCCTTCATTGATGAACATTCGGATACTGCGCTGGTTCCCTGACTCAATGCGATCAATGGCGTGGGAGAGCGTCCCGTGAGTCCTCACCTGGACATTCTTGTGAAACGCCTCCAGACAAGGAGTGATCTGCTTAAGGAATGCGGGAGCGTCCTCAACGGAGAACTCCCAATAGGTTTCGATTACCTTCGGAGAGAGGCGGAGAATCGCCGCTGAGCCGCCCGAAAGGGCAGAAGGGGAGCAAACCCTCCTCACACGCCTCAAGCCCACCCTGCGCCAATCTGTAAGCACGAGACAGTTCCTCCCGTATCCCTTCAGTAACAGCCACGAAATATTCGTATTCGGCAGCGTCATACGTTCCTTGATCCACGACCTCTGAGAGAACATTCTCCTTTCCGTCTAGGCTGCGATGGGGATTACTCTCAGAGCGCGAAGTGAGGGCTGCGATGTGATCCTCAGATTGGAGTCCAATCAGATTGAGGTTTACTGCCTCAGTCGGGTTTAAGTGGAAATAGCCCGTAACAGGGCACGAAATCAATTCTCCTTGGCGTCTCCCCGGCGCAGTCAGATTCCCGCTGAGAAGAGGGCTATCAATCGCAGAATCTCCGAACGTGACGACTCTCTTACGAACTTTCAATTTCGAGGCATCCCCCTGATTAACCCGCATTTCTCATACGCGAAAATGCGGACGGTTCGGATTTTGGTGTAAAGTGTTGGTATTCAATTCAATGCTGCACACACAAAACCAAATCGCCGCATGACAGACTGTATTCAGCAAACCTTCGCTTTTCAAGACCTTGCTGGTCGTAAAGTCGAGGCCGATTTCAAGGGCGGCAACGTCAGCGCGGACGGAGGGGTGCTTCTGCTGCGTGAGATCGATCTACGCACCGGCATGATAGCCCAACTCGCCGCGTGCTTCACCGACTACCGGCGTCCCGAGCTCATCGAACATACCGTGCCCGAGCTTTTGCGCCAACGCATCCTCGCCATGGCGATGGGATACGAGGATCTCAATGACCACGACACCCTTCGGCGCGATCCCATGATGGCCATCGGGGTGGGCAAGCCCGAGCCGCTCGGCTTGGATCGATCCGGCATCGACCGGGGCCGCGCCCTCGCGGGCAAGTCCACCCTCAACCGTCTCGAGCTCACCAACGCCAAAACCGGATCTGGAACGGTTGGCGGCGTCCACAAGACCCACGCCGACCACAGTGCCATCGAACGGCTCCTCGTGCGCATGGCTGTCTCCCGCCTCGCGCCCGACACCGAGGAAATCGTTCTCGACTTCGACGCCACCGACAGCCTTATCCACGGCGAACAGGAGGGCCGCTTCTTCCACGGCTATTACGACGCCTACTGCTATCTGCCGCTCTATTGCTTCATTGGTCCCTGGCCAGTGTGGGCGCAGTTGCGCACCAGCAACCGCGACGCCTGCGAGGGCACCGTCGAAGCGCTCGAAAAGATCGTGCCCATCATCCGCGAGCGCTTCCCCGAGGCCCGCGTCATCCTGCGGGCCGACAGCGGCTTCGCCCGAGACGAGATCTTCTCCTGGTGCGAGGCAAACAACCTTTTCTACGTCACTGGAATGGCGAAGAACGCCGCCTTGCTGCGCCACCTTGACCCGACGATGTTCCGCGCCAAGGCCGACGCCTGCATGCGCGGCGGTTGGTGCACCCACTTCTGCGAGTTCGAATACCGTACGGCCAAGAGCTGGAGCCGCGCCCGCCGCGTCATCGGCAAGGCGCAGGTCAATCCGAAGGGGGAGAACCCGCGCTTCATCGTCACGAACCTGCCCGAGGATCACGCCCTCCGAGAGTCCAGGCGGCTTTACCGGGAGTTCTACTGTGCGAGAGGCGATATGGAAAACCGGATCAAGGAGCAGCAGCTCGACCTCTTCGCCGACCGGATGAGCTGCGCAGAGATGAGCTCCAACCAACTGAGGTTATGGTTTTCGACCTTCACTTACGTGTGGATGATCGACCTGCGCGAAACGGGGTTGAAACAAAGCAAGGCCTACGCCACGGCCACGCCCGCGACCATCCGTGAGCGACTGCTCAAGATCGCGGCGGTGGTGACGGTGAGTGTGCGTCGGGTGGTGGTGCGCTGGAGCAGTAGCTTCCGGTTCCAGGCGGAGGTGGCAGCGTGCTGGGAGCGGATGCGGGCGGCCCCCGCATAGGAGTCGTGCCAGTCATTCCGCAAAGAAGCGCTGTTTGAGTGCCGCCAAAAGCGGCGCAACGCGGGGCTATGCCCGCGAAGCAAGGGCGAAGGCGAAAACGGGGGGATGGGAAGCCCCGGCGGCTTGAAAAACGGCCCGACCGTTACCGAAACCCCTCAAACGAAGGCCTTACCGCCCCAGCGGACGTCCCGCCCGGTGCAGACGAACGAAATCAGGCGGACAACTACGAAATCCTTTCGGGGTATGAGAAATGCGGGCTAGCTCTGACAGCCAGGCCAATCCTACGGCCAATCTCCCGTTGTTCTGTTTGAATCGCACCCAACAAATTTCTGTAAGCGCGGGCTTTTCCCACGTCTGCCCACAGAAAGTTGTATTCGCGGGCTTGACCGCCTTCGTCGGACTGATATTCTGCCACCATGAAAACGCCCGGAACCCCTGTCGCTTTCGCCGTTCTTGCCCTCGCCGCCTCCTTGGTTCGACAGCACCGCGAATCCTAGCAATCACTGAAAAACACGGATGAAAATTGCGCTCGCTATAATCTTCCCGCCGTTGGGCGTCCTCGCCTGCGGGAAATTCGGGCAGTTCCTCCTAAACATCTTCTTCTGCATCATCGGAGTGTGGATCGGCGGAATCATCCACGCCGTCTACGTCGTGATGAAGCACGATCAGGACGAGCGACACCGCGAAATGATTCTTGCTTTACAGGCATCGCCGCCCGCGTATCAACCTCTCCCGAGCAACGGCGAGAGGGTGGAGACCCCGAAAAAAGGCGGTCCCAGCGCTGCTCTTGTTGGTTGTGGGGTTCTTCTTTTGCTGATGGTCATAATCACCGTCATTAGCTCTCTCTTTAATCTTCCGGACGCGGGAAAAGTCGAGGTCGTGAAAACCCAAGTCGCGAATTCTTCTGAGAAGTCCCTCACACAGTATTATTCGATCATCTCCGACAAGCCGACTGGAACAGTAAAGCGGGCGGTGGATGTTCGCTTAAAAGAGAAGGTGAGCGAGGAAACCATTAAACGCATTGCTACGGAGATTCGCGCCAGCAACCGGAAGCGATTTGAAAGAACGTTCATCATATATTACCTCCCGGACCAAATCGTTGGAGCGGGCGGTTGGGCAACCAGTCATTTCAATCCAAGTCTGGAAGTGGACATCCTGGGATTGCCTAAAGATTCGGAAGCAGTATCAGCAACCGTCGCGAAATCGGGCGAAACCGAAATCGGACGATGGGAATATCCTGCCCCCTCCGGATTCATTGCAGTCGTTTTGAAATCGGATGCGGGTTTTACATTGCGGCGGACATTCGGCGACGGTAGCTCTCTGGTCGAGAGGATCACCGCCTCTTTGAACGGGACCGAAATCTTTCTCTTGCCCGTGGAAAAAAGCGATACCGGTGATTACTGGATTTTGGACGCCGACGGCAACTTCCGCCTGATGGACAATGATGGATTTATCGGGAAGGCATTGATTTCTGGCGTGAAGAAGGAAGTCGAACAAATGAAAGAGTTGCTCGGGCTGAAAGAGGGGAAGTCGAATGAGAGCGTTGCCACGATCTTCGATCAGCGAACGTGGACAAGTGCCGACGGTCAGCGAACCTTCGTCGGCAAGCTCACGACGATAGGCGAAGGTCAAGTAACCGTAGAGAGAGATGGAGAAGATATCACCTTTCCGATTGCGACGCTCTCCGAGGCCGACAGGAGATTCTTGGGCCAAGGCGTCACCATTGCCACGGTTGACGGGAAGACGCACGAGAACGGCTCTGTGATGCAAATCACGGCGGAGGTCATTTTCTTCAAAACGCCGTTGGGTCTGGTGCGCATCCCGATGGAGAATCTCCCCGAAAAAATGCGCCAGCATTTCGCATACGATCCCAAGAAGGCTGCGGAAGCGCAAAGGGCGAGGGATCAGCAAGCCGCCACAATGCGGAGTTCGGAGGTCTCCCAGCCAGCCACGGGAAGCACCAGTGTTCGCAAGGATGCAGAGCGCCTCTACATGGAGTTAAGGGAGATGCGCTACAATCCGGAGTTCCACGCTAAAGGATTCGGCGAGGGTGGGAGCTTTCGCCAGTGGTATCTCGAACTTGAGGCCCTCAAAAAAAAGGCACCACTAGACCCGGAGTTGCTCACATTGGACCTCCTTGTTGGCGAACTTTACACGGTGGCCGTAGAGTGGATGAGAAGCAAAGGCCAAGACACGGAGGCGAGCCTATTCTTTTCCTCGAAATGGGATCGTGCCTGCGGGATCGAGTCGAACTAGAATGCGTCTCACCTATCGTGGGGGCATGGGCCACGATTGCCCCTCCTGATAATCTGGATAGTGACCGTCTCAGCCTTCGAGACGCGGTTGGCATCGAAGTTGGAGGTTCCCGAATTCTCGCGGGTTCGTTGATTTGGTGGAAGACGGGGGAATTGCACGAACGTGCAAAGTCTAGGCTCCCTCCCTTCGGAGGTAGGAAGGATCAAAGCCGGGGAAATTCACGGAGTCGATTAGTTCCTTGAGTTCGCGAATCTTGAATTTTTCTTCGTAGTTGAATTTCGCGTTTCGTTTGCCTGCTCCCTCTGTCCATCCGAGAAGGGCGTAGCGCATTTCGTCCGACTTCGCGCCGACTCTCAGGCAATCGGTGACGGCATGGCGGAAGGAATGAAAATCCTTTCCGAATTTCACCGCGTCCTCTCCGAGCGCTTTTGTGACGAGCCTCCCGAACCACTGGCTGAACGTCTTTGCGCGGTTGCCCGTCTGTTTGTTTGGCGTCATCTCCGGGAATAGGAAGCCATCCCGCGAACGTTCCCGCTGCTCCGCCACGAAGTTCAAAAAGCCAATCCTTACCAACTCGGAATGGATCGGGATTCGTCTGTGGCTCGATTGGGTCTTCAACCCCTTCACGATGTTTCCGCCGTCGTCGGTTTCCCTGATCCAAAGGAAAGGGATTCCGTCCTCCTTCTTCACGTCGCAGACCAAGAGGGAAGCGGCCTCGTTCGCTCGCATTCCGTGGAACAGTCGGAGAAGAGGAACCCAGAACCTTCCCTCTTTCAAAGTCCCCGCTTCGTCTCGTGTTCCCCTGATCCCGAGGAATCGGGGATGTGAGAAAAGGGCGGTCAAGTCCTCGCTCGTGAATTGCTCGCGTGACCTCGTTTCGATCCGGGGGAGCTTGTCGAGAAGTGCCTTCGAGGAAAAGGGATTCCGCTCAAGCCAGCCGACTTCCACCGCGTAGTTGAGAACCGCTTTGATCGTGTTGAAAGTGTCCTTCTGGCGCTTCGGCGACATGATGCGCTTTTGATCGCGTTTCGCTTCCAACCGAGCCGCCTCAATCACGGTTTCTCCCCTGTAACGTCTCTCCGCATTCGTCGGCATGGTGCCCAAAAAGGCAAGAAGGCGTTCGGCATCCTCGAAAGTCAGGCTCTTCAAAGTCCGCTTCGCGGAGAAAAACTGCTCCAAAATCCGAAGCGGCAAAGGGTAACTCGCTAGGGTCGCCTTGCTCAGCCTCCCTTCCACCTTCCGTTTGGGAAATCGCTCGCAAATGTCGGCAATCGTCGGGTCCTTTTGTTGTGGCTCTCTGACTTCCGATTGTCCGTGAAGGCCCTTGAACAGATCGTCACGTTTCGAGTGGTCCCTTCCCTCGAACGCTTGAACCGTTCGCCATTGAACCTCAATCACGGCACGCCGAAAGAGTTCAATCAGATCACTGGAAATTCTCTCAGGGTTGAACGCGATTCCCTGCTGTTCCAAGAACTTGGAGAAATACCCGTTCCAATCGAACGGCTCACAGGACTTGCTCCCCTCGTAAACACCAAGATCGTGAACGGCGTTATCAAACGCCGATTCCTTCCAATCCTCGTCCTCGTCTCGGTAGCGGTTGCGGCTCTCGGTGGCCTTGCGTTCCTGCTCAACGAACCATCTCAAAATCAGGTCTTTCTTCTCCGCCTTTGAGAAGGCCGACAATTCTCGAACTGAATTTGCACGAACGTGCAACCCTTCGCCTTCCAACTCAGATTCCATCCGCTCAACTTCGGAGAGATGCAGCGTGTAATTTCTAGCGGCGAGCTTTCGAGCTTCGCGGGAATCTTTCGTGGAAAGGCTCTTCCGATTAAACTCCTTGTCCACTTTACCCGCGTCAATGAGCTTCTGCGGGTAGCGGGCGTTGAACGAATAGGTTCCGTTCCGAATGATCGTGTGAGGCACTTTCGGCATGTCTTCTGAGGTGGCCTGTGTGACAGGTTTGTGTGCCATCTCGGAATTGTAACCCATTGATAATGAGGGAACAGGTTCATTATCAGTCCTTTGCGGATGCGATGGAGGCGAGGGCGGGAATCGAACCCGCGATAGAGCTTTTGCAGAGCCCGGCCTTACCACTTGGCTACCTCGCCATCGCTTGAATCGGTCGTCAGAAAAACGAACGGGCGGCACTA
>JAGNMT010000179.1 GCA_017991025.1 Verrucomicrobiales bacterium | reverse complement strand
GCGCGTTGGGAGCGCGCAAAAAGGCATCCATCACATCGTTGGTTCTTGAAAGCGGAGTCTCATTCGGTCCGGGTGCGGGAAATACGGCCGCCGGATTGTAATTTGAGCCCTTTGCCGCCGGCGCGCTCGACGCCCCTGCCGCTGGAGCAATCGCTGCGGGGGGCGACTGCGACGGTGCTGCGCCCGGCCCGGCCGTTAGTGGAGGTGCCGCGACCGCCGCAGGTTCCTGCGATACGGTCGATGGCTGGAGCGCCGGAGCGACTAAGGGAGTGACGCCGCCGGGGGCTACAGACCCGTTGAACCGGTTGATCGCATCGTCAACAACATTGGGGCTCTGAGGCCGGCCCACAGAAGCACCAGCGCCCGCTTCGTTCAGTTTATCAGTCCCGTTAACGACCTGCTGGACCCGCTCATCGAAAGAGAGCGCGGGAGCTTCGGCTCCAACTGGCGCAGCGGCCTCCGCCGGCACTCCACCTGCGGGAGCCATTGCGGCACCTCGCGTATCGGGATTATTGCCTGCCGACTCCCGAATCAACGCAACCGGATCAATAATGGCCGGCACATCGGCAAGGGACGGCTCGGCCGCAGTGGTATCTGCCGGCTTGGGCTTGGGTTGAACTGCTTCGTTATCAGTTCCGTAGGACTCAGCGACATCAAAGCCGCCACCGAAAGACTCGAAAAAGAAAAAGACTACCACTGAAGCCAGAATCCCGGCACCAATGAGGCATGAAATCATCATGATGGCGGTCTTACTGAGTCCTTTCGACTCAGCCCTACCCCTCGGCCGATCACCGAAAAGTCTCTCAAGCACATCCACTTCTTCATCCTGATCCCCGGAAATGGCTGCCGGCAAATCTCCAGCCCGTTCGGGATGATCGGACTGCTGCGAAAAAAGTTTCCCAAATGAGCCCTGTTGCAAGGGTGCGGCCGGAACCTCTTGGAAGAAATCCACCTCCTCGGCTACCCTGGTAACAGGCTGTTCGAGAGGCGGAACGGGCTGAGTTTTCCCCCGGCGCCAGTCATCTGGAAGTGGTTGAGGGGCAATGCTTTGAGAAATGGTAACCTTTGGCTGAAGATCCCATAATGCCTCAGCGGCCAATGGAGGCTCATGCCCGCCCGCCAATTCATCTTCTTCCCACTGCGGAAGGTCGAGCCCGGGAACGGAAGATTCCAAGCCCTCCTGATCTGGAAAAGGCGTTTCCTGAAAGCTCAAATTACCGTCAGCAAAGGCCGATTCCCCGCCTCCGTATTGCTCCGGCAGTTCGTCAAAGGAAGCAAAATCGACGTCCTCGAGCGGGATTGGCGGCATCTCCGGCGGCAGAGGGATCGATGTATAGTGCAGTTGCGGCAGAGCTTCCACGGCTTCGATCGGGAGCATAATCTCCCGGTATTGCGCCTCCTGAGAATGGCGATCCTCAAAATCGGGAGCCGCGATGGTGTCAACGAGAGGCGGCGGGGTCATTGTCGCGGCCGGGGAAAATACCGGGGGTGCCACGGGCACGATAAAATCATCGGGGCTGAAATTATGGGTTTCAACCCCCGGCTGCGGGAGTTGAACTCTGGTCCGGACCGGTTGACTCCCCGCTTCAGGAAACAAAAGGGCAGCGGCAGCACTGAGATCCTGCCCGGCAAGTGAGACATCAAGTCTTGGGAGCGGATCGGCACCGGAAACCGCGCTCAGGTTCTCGACCAGCCCTCCCGGACGTGAGTTGAGCTGAATTGGCTGCGTAATAACGGGGATTCGGGGAGCAGGGTCCGTCACGGGGAAGGTGGAGGTTTCAACCACCACCGGCGGCAAAGGAGGCAGGGAAACGGGAGCCTCGGAGCGGGCGTCGCTCTCGGGCGGGACGGGGGTGATCGAACGCTCCGGGGGCGGAGGACTGTAAAAGACCGGAGCAGAAAGCTCAGCGGTAGCCGGCTGCACCAGAGGTCTCGACTGAAGCGGTCGGGAAACCGGCGTAGGGACTTCCGAGGTAGTTGCGGATCTCGGCAATATGGAAGTAGCGGTAGAAACTGCACCCGAGATCACCCGCGGTTTACCCGACGAAGCACCGGATAGTTCCTGACGACTGCTCCTCACTGCCCCTGACGAAACCGCGCGCCGGGGCTCCAGTTCATCATCGAACGCATTCGCAATATCGGTGGGCGCGGTAATCGTGGCACCACATCGCGGACAAGGCGCGGAAACGCCGGCTAAATGCGTTGGCACGCGAAGTTTCGCGTCGCAGTTCGTGCAGGTGAATTTAATTTTTTTCACTTCCTTAAAGCCTCAGAATTGGTTCTGCGCAGATCAAGACTCGGACAACCGGTCTGCTAAATAGACAGACGCGTGAAGAGCGGGTCGGATTAGACAAAATTGAAATAACGAGTCATCGGCCACGTCGGCCGGAGACACAAAAATATTAGCCTTGATACGCAAAAGCGCAACTTTTTGCTTAATTAAATTAAAAATAAGGCGAGTTTAATCATCAAATTCGCATAAATGACAAGAAAAATTAAAAATTTACTTTTCTTGTTAATTCAATTAAGCCTCAATCCTGCAGGGAACGAGAATCGCATCGCGCATGCCGTGAAGAATCTTCTTATCGGCAGGGCAGATCGTAGCGAGGGCTCCTCCCAGAGTCACGTCACCGCTCACAGCGCTAACAAAATAATAAGGACAAAGACGCACACGGCCCTGCATCATCTCAATCTTCCCGGTATCTTCATTGAGCCAGGGATGGGTAACGAGCCGCCCCCCGTGAAATCGCTGCAGCACAAACGGCGCACGTTCGAAAGAGTCGATCGCCTCATCCACTGCCGTTCCCCACTCCACCTGTGAGGCATCCTGCCCGATCGTGACGCTACGGCTTCCCCAGGCCCGCTCGTTGAATCCGCTGAGCTTCAACACAAGGTCCCGCTCACTCTGGGAGAACTGCTTCATCTCCGAAAAACGCTGAATCTCGAGTCCGGGAATGACGGCATGGTGCGGGACTTCTGTCGGATCGACAACCCAGCTCTGCGGGAAAAGCTCCCGAAGCCTCCGCCAGTTCGCATCGCGCAGCTCGCGACGCCAGACTTCCTTGAGCGGATGCGACCAGAAAAGCGCTGACCAGAGTTTCTCCTCAAGCCACGGTTTAAAAGGACTAACGACCTCGATCTGTCCAGACGCGGCGGCTGCCATGAGTGAATCCATCGCAGGAATGTTCGGTAGGTCAAACAGTTCCAGGAAGCGATAAACATCCCGATCACCGACGGTATAATTCTCGGCCGATTTCACCTGCCAGTCCCCTTTCAGCCGGTCTGCCAGCCACTGCATCTCCGGCCTGTAGGCACCGGATTCTTCTGACACGAGGATATCCGCCCCCCCCCGGCGAAAAATTGAGGCGAATCCGTCCAGCATCCCCCGCTCACCCCCGACGATAAGGTGGGAGGGATTCGCTGAGGCATAAATCCCGCCGAGCCAGGCGGTGAGACCCATCCCTCCGGGAACCGAGTCCAGTTCCGTCGCGGAAAAACCGTTGGCAGTAAGAATGAGATCGGGTCGGATCACCCGGGGCGCTTCTTCCAGTGTTGCGGGGGCAAGGCCAATCTCAAGGAGATCGGCCGGTTTACCACGATCCAGATAATCTGAGATCCATGTCGGCAGCGACCCGCTCCGGCTTCGCCGATAGATGAGGTCACAGGCCTTTTGAAAACGATGCAGGATGGGCCCGAGATTTTCTAAAGCCTTAACCTCCCTGGCCGAGAGAACAAAAGGCTCGGGGGAAATGCGCCAGGCCTTTTCCGCAAAAAGGCCCCCTTCGGGCAGGGATGCCAAAACCAGTTCGGCTTTACGGTTCCAGTCTTGCATCTTCTCGGTGCCTGTAGCGGTGATCATCCCTGTAATAGTCGCAGGGCGGCGCGTAACATTTCATCCGGCCTCACAAATTCTACCGGAATTTTCTCAATCGCCTTCTGCGCCTCTACCTGCTTATAGCCGAGAGAAATCAACGCGAGGAGCGCATCGTTCTTCGCCGCCGCCACAGGGGTAAGCGTGGCGTGCGCGGACTGAGCCTTCCAGGCGTCCCTCACCCCGACCTTGTCTCCGAGTTCGAGCACAATACGCTCAGCGGTCTTCTTCCCGAGACCTTTGATCTTCGAGATCGTGAGGATATCGCCCGCGACGACGGCATCTTTGAAATCCGATGCTGCCATGCCACTTAGAATGGACATCGCAACCTTCGGTCCCACACCGGAGACATGATTGATGAGCAGACGGAACAGGTCACGCGCCGCCTCGTCAGGAAAACCGTATAGGGTCTGCTCCTGCTCACGAATGTGATGATGCGTGAGGACTTTCGTCTGCCCGCCGATCTGACCAAAGACCTCATCTCCAAAAAGTGGAACCGTCACCTCGTAACCAACTCCTCCGGCATTGATGACGAGCCTTCCGGGCCAGCTTTCTTCCAGGGTTCCTTGTAGAAATGTAATCATCGGTGTTTAGTCCACCCAACTCGTTCCCCGCCGGATGGCAACTGGATTTCAATTGATACGCCTGTGGGCGGCCCTTTTCATGGTGATCGCGATGGGCAGCACGTTTTCCGCCTCAGGGCAGGAAACCGAGGCACTGGCGCGCCGCATCGGCGTGATTTTCGAGGGATCCTTTGAAAAGGCGGATATCACCACCCCGATCACAGGAGCACGCAAGACCCAACTTGTTGCTTTTTACGAATGGGATTTCGGGGTCCGGCAGTTCACCGCAATAAAATGGAAAGACCAGGGCCTCGACTGGGACCGCCTCTTCGCTGCCGCCCGGACCGGGGCCGATAAAATCCTCATGAAAATCAAGCCCGAGCTGGTGAGAGACTCGCGCGGGGTCATACTCTACGCGATCATCACCGACAAAGATCCTTTCCTGACGAGTGTCCTGCTGTCTCCGAAGCTCATCGACCAGTTCCGGGAGACCCTCGGTGATCGTATTCATCTCGTTCTTCTCGACCGAAACCGGATCTATCTCTTCCCCGCCACGGGCGGGCAGCTCGCCGACTACGGGCCGGCGCTGGTTGAGGAATTCAGCAGCACCCCCCTTCCCGTCAGCCTTGAGATTTTTCTGATCGATGACACCGGCTATCGGGTCATCGGCGAATTGGAAAGGATCAAGGCAGCGGAATGATCCGCCGCCCGACGAGTTGCTAAGAGGGTCGTCCTGCTTCACACGCAGCGATGGCAGCGTTGAGTTGGTCGAGGACGTGATCCTCTTCTTCCGAATCAATCATTTCCTGAAACTCCAACAGGAACGGGAGAAAATCCGGGTCACCCAGCACTTCCGCCGCCTCCAGGCTCAGGACGCTGACCTCGTCTGTCTTCCATTCTCCGAGGATGGCCTCTTTCACCCGTGGGTCCTTGCGTTCCGCCAAACCCACGAGGGCTTCCCCTCGAATCTCGGAATCAGCATCCTGCAGGGCGGCATACAATGCCTCCCGGACTTCGGGCGTGTCGCACTCGATCCGGGATCCCAGTCCGAAAACAGCGTAGTCCCGCACGTCCCTATCCTCGTCCTTCGAGAGTTGAATCAAGGCGGCGATTGCTTCCGGTGCCTCACCGGCAGCCAGGCCGTGGGCCACCCCGAATCGAATCAAGGCATCTTCATGGGACGAGAGACTGACAAGACGAATGATCGCCCTTTCACTGGATCGGTGGGAAAGCGCCACTGCGGAACTGTAAACGACATTCGGATCTGCATCATCGAGCAGCTTGACCAATCTCTCGACTGACTCCTCGAGAAAGGTCTGATCGTCCCATCCGAGCTGGGCGAGGATCTTTGCGCCCAGCGCACGGTCGAGCGGATCGCTGCTCTCGCTGTATTCGGCACCCAGCTTATATTCCTCTTTGCCACCGCGATAATGAAGAAGCGCGAGACCGCTATCGTCGTCTTCGTCCTGATCCTCATTGTCTTGAACGTCCTGCCGATATCGTTCGAGGACGGTGCGGCTCGGTGTTTTATCCTTTTCGAACCTTCTATTAAATCGTGTCTTCATCGTTTCCGGATCGCTTGATCACCGTTGACCTTACCATGATTTCCCGCGCCGGCATAACCGTTCTACAGCCACTTACGGGCCATTTGACACTCGGGGCCGCTTGTCGACAATGTCACTAACCGACTCTGGTGAGTCGGGATAGAGGCTTCACCTCGACCGGAAAATCTCACTCATGAGGCTTTCAACCATGAGCGAACGCAGCCCCAGACCATCCTCCTTCAGCTTCGCCTGTAATTCATCGATGACGAAGTCGTCGGCGAGCTCCATCTGGCGTCCCGTAGTGTAGGTGAGAAATTGCCTGATGAGGTGGCGGGTAAAAAGATCTTCGCGAGTAGAACGAATCACGTCCTTAAATCCCGCGAAGTCCTTATAGGTTTCCCCGGACGGGAACTCGCCGGTGGAATCGATCCCGGGAGCGGATTTCTTCTTGTCTTTCGGCTTAGGGTAACTGCTACGCCAGCGACCGACGGGATCAAAGGTCTCCAGACTGAAGCCGAGCGGGTCGATCTTGTGATGGCACTCGGCGCAGGATTTGTCGGAGCTGTGTTTCGCGAGCCGCTCGCGGATGGTGGTGGCTCCGCTGACATCGGGATCAATCGCGGGCACAACATCTGGCGGCGGCGGTGGTTGGATGCCGAGAAGGTTTTCGCTCACCCACACGCCACGGGTGACGGGCGAGGTTTCAACACCGTTGGCGCTGACGGTGAGGACGCCGGCCATACCGAGGAGACCACCCCGTTGAGAGTTGCCCTTGAGGCTGACTTTTTGGAATCCAACGGCGAGACGCAGGCTCTTCTGCTCGGGCAGGTCGTAGAGTTTGGCGAGTTTCTTGTCCACGAAGGTGTAATCGGCATGGAGGAAATGAGAGACGGATCCGTTCTCACTGAGCAAATCCCGGAAAAAGAGCCGCGCTTCGGTCTTCATTGAAGCGGGGAGATCCTCGGCGTAGTAGGCACGATTCGTCTCGCGAGGCGGAGGCATGCTGCCGAGGTCGCGCAGGTTCAGCCAGCTATCGAGAAAACCGTTCACGAAGCCGCCGACGCGTTCGTCGGAGATCATGCGCTGAATCTGCTTCCTGAGTTCGGCATCCTGAACCAACTTGCCGGACTTCGCGGAGTCGAGGAGCCCCTCATCAGGCGGTGCGGCCCAGAGAGCAAACGAAAGGCGTGTGGCAAGGTCGTAGGGTTTCAGAACCATGTCAGATTCATCGGTAATCTCACTGAAGTAGAGGAAAGACGGCGAGCACAGGATC
>JAGNMT010000178.1 GCA_017991025.1 Verrucomicrobiales bacterium | reverse complement strand
CCGCGCATGATGAGCCAGTTCTCGGCGGTGCTTGAACGGCTGAAAACCACGGCAAAGGCACCGGCGGCCTTCCGTCTCCTCACGATCTCGTTCGATCACGAGTTTGATACGCCTGAAATTCTCAAAGCCTGGGGTGCTGCCTTCGGTCATCGCCCCGGTCAACCGTGGAGTCTCCTCTCGACGACGGAAGGAGATATTATTGATGACCTGTCCTCCCGCATCGGCCTCCGCTTCGGTGAAGTCGACGGAACGATCCAGCATAACCTGCGCACCCTCGTCCTCAATCCCGATGGGACGATACGCCGTCTCTTTACCGATGAGAACTGGACGATGGAAGAGATGGTGAGTGAACTCGTCGCGGCGGGGGCCCTGAATCCATAGAGAGTTTCCAGCTGAAATCTTCAGGGGACCTCATAAGTTGGACAGTCAAGAAAAGGGGGTGTTTCGCCTAGTTAACTCAAACGTCAGGATCTATGTGTGGAATCGCGGGAATCATCGACCTCGCCGGGCAGCGTGAGGTTTCTGCAGGGGAACTGGAAGCGATGGCCCGGGCGATCCTGCATCGCGGACCCGATGAGGGCGGTGTCCTCGTCCGGCCCGGCCTCGGGTTGGTCTCGCGACGGCTCAGTATCGTCGGCCTCGCGGATGGTCAGCAGCCGGTCTACAATGAGGACGGCAGTGTCGCGGTGGTCTACAACGGCGAGTTGTTTGACTTTCCCGAGCAGCGCCGGCATCTCGAAGGCCTCGGGCATCAGTTCCGAACGCACTGCGATACGGAGATACTGGTTCATCTCTGGGATCAATACGGTGTCCGTATGTTTGAGCACCTGAGGGGGCAATTCGCGTTTGCGCTGGTGGATTTCAAGCAGCGTCGGCTCATCCTCGCGCGGGATCAACTCGGGATCTGCCCGCTATACTGGGCCCGCTCTGATGACAAACTCTATTTTGGATCGGAGATCAAGGCCTTGCTGGCTTCGGGGCGCGTTCGGGCCGAGGTTGATCCTCCGGCTCTCGACCACGTCTTCAGTTTTTTTGCCCTCGGCACGAAACGAACGATGTTTGCCGGGGTCTCGGCCTTGCTTCCCGGCACCTACCTGGACATCTCGCTGCCTGACTCGGGTCGTCCCGCCGCCATTCAGGAACAACGCTATTGGGAACTCGATTTTCCCGACGAAGGCATGGAGATGCGGGGGAATCCCGAGGCCCTGGTCGGCGAATTCGGGGAACTTCTCGAGGAAGCGGTCCGTCTCCGCCTGAGGGCGGACGTTCCCGTCGTCAGCTATCTTTCAGGCGGGGTCGACTCGACGGCGGTGGCGTTCATGGCGAGCCGTCAACTCGGACGTCCGATTCCCACCTTCACAATCCAGATCAAACACCCCCGGCTCGACGAGACCGACCGTGCCATGATGGCCGCCGCCCTGATCGGCAGCACGCCGACCGTAATTTCCTGCGGGGAAGCCGAGATCGCCGGCGGCTACCGCGACCTCGTCATCGCCGCCGAGTGTCCCGTCGTCGATACCTCGTCGGCGGCCATATATCAGCTCGCCACCGCCGTGAGAAATGCCGGATACAAAGTGGCCCTGAGCGGTGAGGGCGCGGATGAAGCTCTCGCCGGTTACCCCTGGTTCAAAGCGAACCGGCTCATTGCACCAATGGACCGGGGCGGTCTGGGAGACGGATGGCGAAAGGCCATGTTCGGGTTACCCTCTCACCATCCCTGGGCGCGTTATCAAAAGCGTTACGCTCAAATGGGGGGATACCATGCCACTTCGGATCTCTATGCCTTGTGCAGTCTTTCGGGAGATGGCGTTTATTCCCGGGACTTCGAAGACCGGCTTGCGGGACGCACCGCTGCGGACGACCTGAACTTGAATCTCGAACGCATGCAGCACTGGCACCCGCTCAATCGTTCACTTTATCTCGGGTATCAGGTCATGCTCCCGGGACTGCTCATGACTCACAAAGGGGACCGCCCGGCCATGGCCAACTCGGTCGAAACCCGCTTCCCTTTTCTGGACCTCAAGCTGGTCGAGTACTGCGCCCGCCTCGGGCCTGAGTTTAAATTGCGCAGCCTGCGCCGCGACAAAGATATCCTGAGACGCTACGCCGGCGGTTTCCTGCCTCCGGAAATCGCGCAGCGGCCCAAGAGTATTTTTCGCGCCCGTTACTCGGGATCCTTCCTCAAACCCGAACCGTCTTTTGCGCAGCAGTTACTCAGTGAGGAATCACTCCGAAAGACCGGCTACTTTGATCCGAAAAAAGTGCATCAGATCCGTGATCGCCTGAAACGCTATCCCGGAAGCCTGCCGCCACACATGGGCTGGGAGGTGAGCTTTGTCGGCGTGCTCGCGACCCAGATGTGGCACCATTTGTTCCTCGGCGGGGGACTCTGTGAGCTGGACTCGTGGAATCCGTGAGCGGATTCGGGTGTAAGGGGCGACGAAAACCCCGGTTTGCTCACTTCATCAACTCCGCCAGCTTCGGGCTGATCGCATCCGCCCAGAGTTGGTAACCGACAGGGGAAAGATGGAGAAAATCGGGCATCACTTCCGGGGTGAGGGCACCGTCGGGCTGCGGGAAGCTCGATCCGATGTCGAGAAAGTGAATATTTCTGCCGTCGTCGAGTTTGGCAATGATCGCGTTGACCTGCTTGAGCTTCTCATTCGCGGCACCCAGTTTGCCGGTCGGTTTGTCACCGCGCGGAAAGACGGCGAGGAGGAGGATTTTAGCCTGGGGCTGTTTCGTGCGAATCGTCTCGACGATGACAGTGATACCTTTGGCGATATTCTCAGCGGAGTCGCTGCCCGAATTGTTTGTGCCTATCATGAGCACAACAGCCTTCGGTTTGATGCCGTCGAGTTCACCGTTCGTGATGCGCCAGAGGACATGCTGAGTGCGGTCGCCCCCGATGCCAAAGTTCGCGGGCCGGTAGGCACCGAAGGCTTTGTCCCAAATAGCAGCCTGGCCGCCCCAACCGGCGGTGATCGAGTCGCCGAGGAAGACGAGCTGTGCCTTGCCTTCGCCGGCGATCTTCACAAACTTCTCGTGCGAAGCGAGAAAGCCCGGGTTCACCTTGCCATCCTGACCATACTTCTGAGCGGCCACATCGGCCGGCTGCGGCGGAAGGACGACGGCAGGGGCCGCCGGTTTGGCCGGCGCGGCAACCGGAGCCGGTGCTGCCGTTTGTGCCTGCGCGGTGATGGAGAATAGAAACAGGGCGGTCGTCAGGAGGGGAGTTATCTTCATGGGAAGTCATTGTTTCAGGAGAAGGATGAGGAGGCAATGCAAAAATTTGGCGCGATTCGATCATTCCAACGAAAAACTGTGCCGCTCCTGCCATCAATGGCCCTGAACTTCCCCTACATCCCCCCGACCCCCCTCGCTCACCGGCTTTCGGATGGGACGGGTGCAATCGGAGGGAAGCGCAGATGGACAATCGAGAGAATCGAGATGGGTGCCGCAAGGCAAGCAAAGCGTCCAAAACGCAGTCAAGCCAAAAGGGATGAAAAAGCAAATGCCGATCAGTTCAGTTTTTCCGGATCATACCCTGTTGATTCGCGGGCGATACCCTGTTGATTGCGGGCCGCGCTGCGCATGTATCTCCGAACGCTCAATTTGAATCAATTTCGATGTTTCGAGTCACTACGGCTCGAATTGACGCCGGGCATGACTCTGTTTCACGGCAACAATGCACAGGGAAAAACGTCGATTCTCGAGGCGGCGTGTGTTCTGCTGCGTCTCCAGAGCCCGCGGACCTCGACGCTGTCCGAGTGCATCCAGTTCTCCCACAAGGCTTTTGCGATCGGCGCCAATCTCGAAAGCCGCAACCCCGTCGAGCTGCGGATGCAATATCGCGAGTCCGGCCGTCGGCTTCTCGTTGACGGGGAGAATCAGAAAAGCGCGGGTGATTTCCTGCAGCAAAGCGCGCTCGTCGTCTGGATGGCAAATGACGACCTCGCCCTGGTGCGGGGCGGCGGAGAAGGAAGGCGGCGCTTTCTTGACTTTATGGCGTCCCAGATTTTCCCCGGCTACCGGCACGCGCTGAAGTCCTACGAAAAAGCGCTGCGTTCGAGAAATCACCTTCTCAAACGAGATGCGTCGCCGAAATGGCGCGAGATCGATGCCTATTCGCAACTGTTGCATGATTATGGGCAAGTGCTCTCGAGCAGTCGGCGGGTGCTCATTGAACGATTGCAACCCAAGGTAGCTGAGGCGCAGGTTCGCATCAGCGGCACATCGGAGAGGCTCAGTCTGGCCTATGAAAGTGGCTCGGGTGAGAGTGATGATCTTCTTGCGGAATTGCAGAAACGCCGGGAGGAGGAATCCCGGCGACGTCAAACTGCGGCGGGGCCTCATCGCGATGACCTCAGGCTGGAGCTGAATGGCATGGCCGCTGCCAAATTCGCAAGCGAAGGCCAGCAACGCACGGTTGCTCTCGCCCTGAAACTGGGCCAGACCAATCTGTTTTTCGAAGCACGGGAGGAAGCGCCCCTGATGCTGATCGACGATGTCTTCGGTGAGCTCGATCCCGAACGGCGAAACGCACTGATGGCAAACTGGCCGGCAAGCTCTCAGAAACTGATCACGACGACCCATCTCGACTGGCTCGATGATCGCTTTGCCGATGCGTCGCGACTGAAAGTGGACGCCGCCTCAGTGGGGTGAGCGCTACGGATCAGGCACGCGGAGAGCAGAGGATGTCGTAGTGGGAACGCTCTGTCAAATTCGACTCGGTAAGGCGGACACCCGGATGAACAGGTTCCCGGTCGATCACAAAGACATCATAATCGATCCCGGTGAACAAATTCAGCAACTCACGCCGATACTCCACACTCGTCTTCTTGAATATCTCGACTTTCAGGATGGGCCGGAACTCCCGGATGATGGGCAAAAGCCCTTTAACCACGTAGAGATCGTATCCCTCCGTGTCCGTCTTGATGAATTTAAGCCTCGGCAGAAATTCCCCGTAGGTAGACCTGAGCTCTTTGGCGAGATCGAGGCAGAAGACCTCGAGTTTAAAAGCGTGCCCGTGGGCGAGGAGGGGAATATTCTCGTGCCGCCCTCCGTTGCAGTAGCCGGAGTCGGAATACTCGAACTCAAGAAACCCCTGATGATCGGAGGCTGCCGCGAGGATCGTGTTGATCGTCATCCGATCCCGATTCGCCCGGACGTTCCGCTCGAGCACGTGGTAGACGTAGGGATTTGGCTCGAGCGCGAGCACTAAACCGCTTACACCAACGGCGAGCCCGATGGGCAGGGTGGAATCACCGGTATGCGCGCCGATATCGATGCAAAAATCGCCCTCGCTGAGAATCTCACGGTAGGCATCGACGAAGGCAGGGTCGATGGTTTTTGACGCCTCGTAGGGATGAGACCACCTCGCATAAGTAACCGATTGCCCCTGGCTGAGAGCGCACTCGTGTTCTTCGTAGCCGTAGTGCTTCGCTTTTCCGCGGAATCCGAGAATCTCAAAAAAGTTTCTAAATTTCATGATGAATGATGGAGCGCCCTCTGCCTGTCAGGCTTCCCCGGTGTCTTCGCCGACAATTTTCGACGAATGAACTGCAACGACGTTAAAGTAATCGGGAAGACCGGCACGATCTTTCGCACGAAACGCCTGAAACTCAACCCGATGACCCTCAATTGACGGAAAGTGGAGCTGATATCCCTGGCTCTCCAGGAAAGTCAGGGGACTGATGTTGTCCTCCCCCTCCCCCACTCCGTTTTCAAAGACCACCATCGGACGGCACCTTTTCAGCGTTTCAACGGCCCCCTCGAACACCGCCTGTTCGAAACCCTCGACATCGACTTTGATGACGTCGAGCCTCTCCCATTGAAATGAATCGAGGGTCGTGACGGGAACCTCGAAAGCCCCTGCCCCTCCGGCATCGATGGAGGCGAGCCCGCTGTGGCGGGGAAGATTCATCGTGACGGTGCCTTTTTTGGCTCCCACGGCTGTTTCATAGGTCTGAACCAGATCCTCCAGGCCCGCCTGCTCGATCACGGAACGAAGGTCGCGGTAGGTGGACGGTACGGGTTCGAAGGCAAAAATTTTCCCGACGAACTCTTCCTGCGAAGCAAAAAGAAGCGGAAAGTATCCCCAATTGCTCCCCACATCGACGAAGACGCCGTCATTAGGCAAAAAGTGACGAATGCTCCGAGCGACGGTGACTTCATAACCGTCCTTGAAGGAGTGGAAATAAAGAGGGCTGAACTGACGGTTGAAGGGGTTCAGCCGCAAGGTCACCGGTCTACCCCTGACGATGAGGTCGACCTCGAGAGGCCGCGATCCCCCGAGTCGGGTGTATTCGAGCGCGTAAAAAAGCAGTCGGCTGACGACCTGCCTCAGGCCCCTCGTTTTTCGCCCGTGGCCCGAACGCGACCTCCCCTGATAACATCGGTTCACTAGAGGGAGACGCACCTCAACGAGTGGGAGTTTCATGATAAAGGTTCCGGAATGAAGCGGGAAAGGTAATTCTGCCTGCCGGAAATCACTTTCTCCACGACACACATTTTGCCCTTATAAACCTTGTCCTTGGAGCGGCGTCAAGGCGAATCCCACTTTCGGGCAGACCGGCCACTCACTCCCGGTTTCTCGAATCGAGCCAAATCGTGACCGGCCCGTCGTTGACGAGGGCGACCTGCATCATCGCACCAAACTCCCCGGTGCCGACGGCCCTACCAAGTCCGGCTTCAAAAGTGGTAATGAATTTTTCATACAGCGGAATGGCGACTTCAGGTCTCGCAGCCCGCTCAAAACTGGGGCGGGTTCCCTTTTTCACCCGGGCATGGAGGGTGAACTGACTCACAATGAGGGCCTCACCTCCGACATCAAGCAGGGATCGATTCATTTTTCCGTCCTCATCCTCGAAGATGCGCAGGGAAAGCACCTTGGTGACGAGCCACTCGATATCCGCAGGCCCGTCCTCCTGCTCGATGCCCAACAGAATCAGCAGGCCCGGTCCGATCCGGCTTTTTACGGAACCGCCAATCCTCACCGATGCTTCACCAACTCGCTGGAGCAATAGTCTCATGCTGTCTGACTTTCCTTGATGATGAAATACCTCATGATTATCGCGTATAAAAATCGTATTTTCTAGACTTTGCCTCTTGGCAAGGTGGTGGTATACTCCCATTCCTGTTTCCGAACGTATTTATTCTGTTTAACCAATCTCCATGGAAGTCCTTATTTCAATCCTTCGCTTCATCGGTGTTCTTTTTCTTGTCCTCATGATGTTCAACATCATGATCGTAGTTCACGAATGGGGTCACTTTCTTGCCGGTCGCTGGCGCGG
>JAGNMT010000177.1 GCA_017991025.1 Verrucomicrobiales bacterium | reverse complement strand
CCGATAAACGCGAAGGGCACCTCGATACGATTCGAATCGCGATTCGCCGCACCGAGCTTATGGACCCAGCGAACAAAGGCCTCCGACGGCGGCGGCGCGTAAAGTGTGATGGCCGAACCTTTCACCGGATTATCCTTGATCAGAAATCCATTCTCGGTCGAGCGCAGACAAAAACAGGCCTTGCGAAGATCATCCATTTGAAAGCCCATTGGCATCTCGGCTCGCTGATCGCAATGAATCAGAAGAAAAACCCCGCACCTCGCTCCCGATGACGCGATGCTCAACAATCTTCGTGCCGCCAGTTCGGTGAAGCCTTTCGGAAAATCGGCGATAACAAGAAAATGATACCGTTCCGCTATCGTGCCGGCAGCCTCGTTGTATTGCGTGATCGTTTCATAATCACTCCGCAGATACATCTGAATCACCTTCTCCATGTGATCACAGAGTTCCCCGATGCGCCGTTCGATCTGGTCGGGCTGCGTGCGGATACGGGTATTGATAAGGATCTCCTCGTAATCCGCGAGATGCATGAGCCCGGCAAAACTTTCCCCGAGGCCCACCGGATCAAAAAGTGAAAACGAGAGCCGTCCGGCTGGCGATGCCGCGAGCCAGCCGAGCACGAGAAAATTCAAATGCGCAATCGCCTCCTCCCGACCGAACTGCTTTGTCTCCAGCAAAAGCGAAGCGACATCAGGAAGACGCAACCGCATGGGAAGACGAAAATCGAGTGCCCCCGGCAGCGTCATGCGTTCGGACTTCGGACAAACAAAATCGGGACCTACAGCGGCATACGCCAGTTCACCAAAGGTCAGAGAGTCCGGCATCCGTCCCGGCACCTGCCAGTTCTCCGGATCCCGGTAAAGCCACTCAGGTTTCCCGGACGATTCAGCCGACTCCGTTTTCAATGCCTCCGCTGCCGGGACAATCTCGTCGCCCCAGCGCCTGACAAGTGATTCAAATTGCTCCTTGAGATCGGAAACCGAATCGCCCGACCCTTCTCCTGATTCCGTATGGATGGCCGCCAAACGTTCCTCTCGGGACTTTTCCAAAACCGCGATCTTATCGGCAAGCTTCAGGTGGATCGAGTCAATCCGGGACTGCCCCCACTTATCCAGAGCGAGTTTCAAGCGCTCGGCCCGCTTTTCGACTTCCTCGGGCCCCGCGTAACGCGAATGCCCCTGACCGGACCCGGGGCGCCTTTTCAGTCCCTGGTCAAAGTTGGCCTTTACCTTCGCATACGCCACCTCGATCTCATCGACAGCCACGCGGTATCGCACTTCGACAGACTCTCGAAATTTCAGACGCATCGCTTTTGCTTCGACGATTGAGTCAAGGCAGTCCGCGAGATAAGCCGCGGCCCTGGCCCGGGCTGCCATCCAGAGAAACACGAGCAAACCCGCCAACAAGGTGGCAAGTCCCAGACTCACCCACCACGAGACTGATACCCCGCCAAAATACGGAGCAAACACAGGGGCGACCCCACCGATACCAAGGATGAGAAAAATCTGTAATGTAAGGGGGAATCCGCTGAACCAGGCAACCAGCGGCGTGCGAGCCAGGTTCTTCGTTTCGCCCGCGAGTTCCTCATACCGGGCCGAAAGTTCCTCATCGCTCACTTCTCTCTCCACGGGGATTTCCACCTCCTTGAGAGCGACGATCAATCGTCGCTGAAGATCCCCGAATCCACGAAGCGCCGCGGCGGCGGTTTTCTCGAGCTTCACAAAACGCGTCTGTGCCTTTTTAGCCGTGGCCTGGCCATCCTCATAGCCACTGTTGGCTATGCCTAGAAGTTGCTCCCGCTTCCGTCCGCCATCCATGAACTCGCGCTGCAGAATCGCCCGATGCTGACCTTCGGTGGCTTGAATGCCCGCAATGACTCTGTTTCTCACCCCAATCTGCGACTTTTCGACGCGGGTTCGGCGCTGTTCATAGACTTGGGCCACCACCTCACATTCAGCTGCCGCAACTTCCCGAACCCGGTCCACCGCGCTGCGATGCTCCTTTTCGAGCTCTATTCGCTGCTCTTCAATACTCTGGCGCTGACTCGAATCACGGAGCTGACGGGCACGGTCGATGCCCTTTTCCCGCTCGGCAAAGGCCCTCACCCCGCTAGTGAGTTTCTCCAGCAATTTCAGCGTATCACGAGCGGAGAGGTCTTTAGAATTCACAATCGTCCTTTAGCTTGTTTAAAATTTTGTCGAGATCATCGATGGCCGTCGCGGCATGATCGACCGCATCGAACATGGGCTGCATATAGACGGTGTCAAATTCCCGCCCCTTCTGATCGCGCCAGGAATCCTGCGTTTCCTGCCAGATCCGGAGAAGATCGCGCGACAAACCCACGAGGCGGCCCTTGCTGTGAATTAAACTCATCGTCTTTTTTCAAGCGTCCTCCGAATAGGCCTTGAGCTGACGCACCGACTCCGTCAGAAAAGTCACGGCCCGGGCCATCTCGATATCGATCTGCTGCCGCAGCTTGTCCGCCTTTCGTGCCTCCGTCTCGACGGTCGAGTCAAAGTTCCGCAGCCAGCCGCTCACGGCACGAGCCTTGCCCTCAAGGTCCCTGATCTCGCGCCGCTTTTTGTTGATCACCATCTGCAGGCCTGTCTTCTTCTGCGCGAGATCCGAAAGTCGGGCCGTAAACATTTCCTGCTCAAGCATCTCAAGCTCCCGCTCGCGGCGCTTCATTTCGTGCGCCAGCTTCATCTTCTGCTCGGTCTGCAGCCAGATGCGGGTGCGCTTGACCTCCTCACTGACCTCGTCGAGGACAAAGCCGGCCCGTTCAAGAAAGAGAACAAGACTGGAACGGAATCGTTCCAGCGCCTCGATGTTCGTTACATTCGCCTCGGACACGGGACAATCAGCGCTGGTTCAAATAGTCTTCGATGCGCTGGGCCTTGCGCATAAGGAAGGGCGACTGCTGGTTCGAGCTCTCCATGAAGCGCCGCAGGACTTTCATCGTTTCCTGAAACTCCTGGGCGAATTTCGCGTGCTCGTGATCCTGCCACGTATCACTCAGCGCCGCAAATCGCGCCTGCAGCGAGGAAAGGGAATTCTGCAGATCGCCATTAAAACGCTTCAACTCCTCGGCAAAACGCCGCAGCTCATTAGGGTCCACTATCGCCTTTGACATGGATTGAAAGTATCAGGAGGCGACGAGGATCACAAGACGAATGTGAAGCACGACGCTCGGGGCTGGTGACACCACCACAAAATACGCGCAGACTTTTCTATCGAAACTCCCCCGCTTCGCCCGTTCATTAGGGCATGAAACCCCACGAATCCCCCGCTACCCGACTTATTCACACCCTCAATCGGCAGATCGACGACCTCATCGTGCAACTCAGCCTCGGCAAATCGGAGGCATCCGATCATGTCGAAGCCACGAAAAAGAGTCTTCACGAGAAGCTGGGCAGGATCCGCGCTGCCATCATCCCCGGCGGCGGCAGCGAAGCATTTGCTGCAAAGCTCGACCACCTCCGCGTCCAACTCGCCCTCGGCAGGATGGAATCCCGCGACGCCTACGCGCACCAGCGGGAGAAAATACATCACGCCCTCGACGATGCCCGGACCGGATTCCATCATCTCGAAGATCGCGTCCGCGAAGATCTAGAGGAGTCATCCGCGACCCTTGAACTGAAACTCAATGCCCTCGCCCTCAATCTCGGTATCGCCGCCCTTGTTGCCGAAGACGAATTGAATACGAAAAAGGAGGAACTCACTGCGAAAGCCTCACGCCTCGCCGGCAAGCTCAAGGCCTCCGCCTCCGCCATCGGTCAAGAAGCCGAGACCACCGCTCATGAAGCCCGCATCGCCTTTGAGGATATCAGGGACAATCTGAAACGGTTGTTTCATTGAGGGGTGTGAAAGGAAATTTCAAGGCCAGATCGTGCTTTGGAAGATCCTATCCATCCCGAACCTTGCCCGGACCAAGCTGGAATCTACGTCCCCCAGGGATTAAAAGTCTTCACGTCATCCGGAAAATCGGCCGTGTTTCGCGTCACCACGATGAGTTGATGCACCAGCGCGGTCGCTGCGATGAGACTGTCCATCACATCCATGTTGAAGCCCTTGGCTTCATGCTTGGCATAAAGCGTTCCCCAGCACTTCAGAGTCACCGTATCAAGCCCGAGAACTTGTTCGGCGAAGTCCCCTTCCAGCGCCTCCGCCCACTGCTCGAGCCCCCGTTTCCGCTTCCCTTCCGGCAAACGATGCAACCCCTTCCAGATCTCGCCCAGAGTCACGCTTGAGAGGAAACAGTCGTCGGCGTGGGCTTCGATCCATGCCAGCACACCCGCTTCGGGTTGTCTCGCGGTGGCTTCACAAACCACATTCGTGTCCAACAAATAATTCATCGGCCATTACCCGAAATCGACTTTCCGGGCAACCTGCTTCGGACGCTTGGCAACCAGTGTTGTCAGATCCTCCGGACAAGCCCGCAGAGCCGCGACGAGCGACTTCCGGGGAGCCAAGCTCCGCTCATACTCTTCCGCTGAAACGATCACCACCGCCGGCTTCCCATGCTTGGTCACCGTCTGCGCCCCCTTCAGGATCACCGTTTCGACGAGTTCACTGAAGCGACTCTTCGCCTCCTGCAATTGCCATACATTGGACGCCATGGTTTAAGGGTATCACTCGAGTTCTGACCTGTCTAGTCAGAAATCAGACGAGTCGAGCTTCACTCAAATTTGGCACGCGGGGATTTTGGGGGACGGACGATCATCACGCTCAGAGAGTTGGCGGATGAATTGGCACTTCCATCCGCAGCCTTCTTTCGTCTGCGCCCATACTCCGGTATTCCAGCCAACTCCGGTGGCATGGGCACTTTCTCCTTTCGCCCGTAGCCCTCCTCTTTTGAGCCGGGGACGTTGGAAAAGGTCGCCCACCAGACCTTCCGGTCAGGCATGAGCACCCCATACTCCAAAAGTGACGGGCAAAGTGAGCCATCGAGATGGATCGGCCGTGAGAAGAACATCGTTCCCGGATTCGCCGCCACATAGGCTTCCATTTGGCGATAGAGCTTTCCTTCATCGCTCCAGCCTCGATTCAGCGAGCGCAGTTGAGGAAAAAGATTCCAGTCGGCTCCGCCCCCTGCACCGTGGCAGACATGATGTCCCTTGTCGTAGCTTTTACCGAAGACATCCTCGGTTCGACCATACATGTTGCTCATCTGGAAACCTCTGCTGTCCGGGCGTTTGGTGATGGCTGGCGCAGAGATGCCAATGGCACCGATGACGCGGGACTCTTTCAGCAAGTAGGTGTGCGTTTCGATCAACTCCGGCGGGGTGGGAACCTCCTCTTTATCGAAAAGGAAAACCGCGTTCCCCGTCACCACCTCTTTGACGGATGCGGATGCGGGAAAACAGGTGTTCTCGTAATATGCCCAGCTGATTTCATTAGACAGACATTCGATGAGCCTCCTCGCGTGCGTGGCATAGTCCGCGTCGTGACAATGATCCGCAGCGGCCTGATAGTCGATCTTCCACTCTGGCGGCGTTGCAGTGCTCATGAGTTTGTGAACAGCTTCTCCAAATCCGAACTCACACCTTTCGGAAGAGCAAGTTCACCATTTCCCAATTGGTAAACATCGCCCTTGGGATGGATGAGAGCGGGTGAGACGAAGGAACTGATGGTGACAAATCCCAAGTTGGTCCTCAGGTCCAAGCCAGAGACAAATAGAGTCATCGCCTTTGGGCTGATAGCGTTCTTTGGTATGCTGTGGCACGTCACTATTGACGCGCAGCTTGTAGCCAAGTGATTGAAGAATGAACAACGGCTCATACCTTCCCCCTGCTGTGAATTGAGTCGCCCCGCCGCCGCATGATTCAGACTGTGTTGCAAACGAATGCTTCCTTCCAAAGCGATGATGAACTTCCTCAAGTTGCTGAAACGCATCTTCCAGTTCCTCTGTCGCAATTCGAGTGGCGGACTCCGCAGACACACTGCGAATCAGAGCTTCATTGTGACGAAGCAGGCTTTTTCTAAGATCGCTCAAACGCTGACTCTCGGTTTCCGCGAGTTCAAAGAGCGCATGGAGCGGCGCATCTGGCGAATAAGGAAGCAAGCCGAACGGAAGCGATTTACTTGAGCCACCCATGCTCACAGGTAAAGCCTTTAACGCACCGCTAAACATTTGCTCGAACGGACCGTGACTTGGACCGACGCACCCGACGCACGGGCCGGGCACCACTAACAACCGACCGCTCAGAACGAACGGCTTTGCCTCACGGGAAAGGAAGCTCACCACCTCCATCGGAAGCAATGTTCCCTTCCCAGTAGCCCATGCTTCGTGCGAGGCCGTGCTTCCCGAAGCGCCTCGAAGCCCAACCTGATAGCCCCAACCGCCCGAGCCATGATACCCGGTAGGGAATGGCAAACCTACTTCACCAGAGCTTGATTTACCTTTCCAAATCAGGATCAAACAATCCGCATACATGCCCAGCAGTCTCACGGCGTGCTCCATCTCAGTCAGATTATACACATCAAGCGTCAACGTGAACGCATTGCTGCACCACTGCGCGTTTCTGATATACCCAGCCAAGCTACCACGGCCCCAAAAATCGTATGCCTGCCGATGGAAACTCCGGTCAGAAGGCAAGTTATCCCACAGCTCAAACAGTCCCTCGGCAAAGGCACTGTTCGCAGTGCTCAAAGGCGTATCGTCCGCTTTAACTAAATCGGCCATGATTCTGCAGCCAGCAATGGCTTCATCTATCCTCTGGCGGACCCATGTATTGCTCTTCACCCAGTTTCCGGTGATTAATACGCTTCTAAGTTCATCTTCCGTCAAATCACCTTGTCGGGCGATGAAGCTTATTGCTTCGGAGGCGTATTCGGCCTTCCCAACAATCGAGGCGTAGATGGCCATCTGCTCCGCCACTTCAAGGCAGAGCTTTTTGGGTGCATCGAATTGAGCGAGAATGTCTTTGGCTTCACGAATAAGTTTCAACGCATCCTCCGTGCGCCCAGCATCATTGGTCGCCAGCGATAATCGGAGTTTCCCCAAAACTACCTCAGTAGGTGAAGCGGCTATTTGAAGTGCAGATGCCGCCGAAGCTTGTGCGCCAACAAAGTCTCCTATAAGCCGCCGGTGTTTTGAAATCAGGTCGTTCAATGCGGCTCGCACGTAGCGATTATCTTCGCCTAAGCTCATCGCCAGAACCGCTTCTGCCTTGCTGAGAACCTCATGGTCATTCGCTCCCATCATCGACATCACCGCAACCTCTGTATAGACCCTTTGCCAAAATTTTCTTCCGTTATTCGCTGTGTGTTCGACAGACCGATTGGACGGTTTCGGGC